>NZ_JAMYPX010000036.1:0-38674 GCF_040320585.1 Mesorhizobium sp. M0663 | reverse complement strand
CCTTCATCCGCCGTCCTCTCTGTTCTGTGGCCTACACCACATCACCTTGGCACATTGCGATGCCGTTAGGGGAGGACGGCAACCACCCCATCTGCCAAGCGACTATTGCGCCGTGTGCGGTCAGGACTTTGACATGCGCGATCTCGGCCAGGTGCTTCACCATGCGGAGCCGGAGCACCAACCGCTCGAGCCTGTGAGTTAATGAGAGAAGCACGCGCCACCATCGCGAACGGCTCAGCATGGGCGAAAGACAAATCCGACAGGAACCGCTTGGCGCAGCTCATTGCCAGAGTGGGTAACGGAAACTCAAAGCGCGCTATGGAAGATACCAACCAGCGATGGCGTACGCTGCGAAGCCCAACATTGAGAGCACATACAAAACCAGGAGCAACGGAACCACGGACGGCTGGCTGTCGAGGGCGGCGTCACCTTTTTCCAGTTCCTCGAGCAGATTGCGATCCCGCCTGGCCTTCCTGACCACCAAACCGTCCGGCCCAATTTGACCGTCGGTCTCTCTCGAAATTCTTTTCGCGATATCGGCTCGGATCACAGGGTCCTCGGGCAGGTTGCCCGGAAACCACTCAGGAAGATTGTCGCCATCGTTCTTGCCCATGGCGCCACAATGTTTTCTGCCTCACTTAAGTTCCAAGTTTCTAATGTAAGAATTTGACCAAGGTTGTCGCCCAGACGATAAACGCAAAACCATGCAGAAGCCCCGCCCATTCAGAGGAGCTGCCGGGAAACGACATGATCGTAGCAGGTCTGTGAGATGCTGCAGGAGCCGAACATTCGCTCTAGCCAAGTTGTTCCGTACGGCAAACAAAAAAAAGCCCGCCGCACCTTTCGGCACGGCGGGAGATCAGTCGTTCACCAGGCACGAGGGGGTGGACGGGGGTGTGTGCCCGGATCGTGTGGAATTCTACGCGCGCCGCCGACGCCGGCGAGAGCGGCCATGATGCAAACCATCGCCGCCGGCAGGTCGACCTTGCGCCAGAAGGCGTTCCAGGACCGCTTCAGGATCATTGCTTGCCTCCGGAAGCGCCGAAATTGGCCATGACCTGGTTGAGCGCCACCAGCGTGCCGGGCACTTTCTTGATCCTCCGCCCGAACGCTTGCTGGCCCTTGTCCATGAGTGGCAGACCCGCCGCTACATAGAGCGCGGGCTTGGTCACCTGTCCAACTTCCTTCTGCGCGACTTACAAGGAATACGCATATGGCGACTGGAACCGTGAAGTGGTTCAACAGCACCAAGGAGTTTGGATTTATCCAGCCCGACAATAGTGGTCAGGACGTTTTCGTCCACATTTCCGCTGTCTAACGCGCGGGCCTCTCGACCCTCGCTGACGGCGGCCAGAAGATCAACTATGAGATCGAGCAGGACCGCCGCACTGGCAAATCCTCCGCTGGCAGCCTCAGCAAAGCTGGCTGATTTTTCTCCTGCCCCCCGGCAAGAGCCGGAAGTACACGGCAAGTCCGGATGTACTGACCGGCCGCTCGACAAGAGCGGGCGAGAATAGGGCTCGGCGCAGCAGATTGCTGCAAGCGGACGCGCTTCTTGTGAAACCAGGATGTTTGCAGTTGAAGGCGGGCTGCCCCCGCATTCTCGTATTCTGCGCAGATGCCGACCGCAGCTGCACGCTCCAGAACGAACTCGATTGCCGAAATCAAGCTGCGCCCTTCTTGCGGGTTCGCTTCGTCGGCGCCGGCGTTTCCGGCTCTTTCGGTTTGCGGCCGAGTCCCATCGTCTTGGCCAATGCCGAGCGCGCGGCAGCATAATTCGGCGCGACCATGGGATAATCCGCCGGCAGGCCCCATTTGGCGCGATATCCATCCGGCGTCAGCCCATAGTGGGTCGACAGATGGCGCTTTAGCGATTTGAATTTCTTCCCGTCTTCAAGGGAGATGATGTAGTCCGGTGTCACCGACTTCCTGATCGGGACTGCAGGCTTAAGGACCCCCGGCTCTTCTGCGGAGACCCTTCCGGCCGTCCCTTTCAGTGCCGCGTGCACTTGAGCGATCAGGGCAGGGAGATCCCCCACCGGGATCGGATTGTTGGAGACATAGGCTGAAACAACATCGGCGGTGAGCTCGATGAGGTTGTCGATGTTATTGTCGGCTTCTTCTGTCATGAAACTCTCCAGGCGGGGTGAAACACAGTCGGCGAAGCGTCGCTTCATAGTGGCGGTCGCCGCTGAAAGCAAATACAGCCCGGCAGGACTATCGCGATGCTCGTCGGCATCGACGTCTATAGCGCAGCATCCCGCCTTCGTGCAGTGTTGATCTGCGCGCTGTTGGCCGGGTCGGAGTTTGGGTCTGAATCCCGATCCCTTCCGCGTGATTTTCGAAGCGTCAAAGATGTTTTGCACCACCCATGAAGCCCAAAGTCGTCCTTCCGCAGCTCACGAAGCCGTGCACATCAAGAATGCGGTGGCTGGGCTTCGGTTCTTGACTTTCGATTTGACCCGCGCCCCGGCCAGCGCGCCCTCGGCAGGCGCTACGAACTCGAATACGGTGGTTGGACCGATGCTAAGCATCGGGGTAATTCAAGCACAAAGCTTTGCCTATTAATCCTGTCGTCACAAACGGCCTTGATGGCCAAGCAGCCCGCGTGAAACCCGATGTGCAGCCGCACGGTCTTGAGCTTTTTGCAATTCATCCGTAACCTGGAGTTGAACCGCCCAGAATGCGCATATCGCCTCGAGCGGGGCGCTTGGGATTATGATCGCGATGTTGTCTTAGCTACGATGTTTCCCCATCCGCTTGGTTAGGCTGTCGAAAAGAAACAATCGCTCTTCGATCACTTACTTCCGGAGCCCAATATCGTGATGAAATATCGAGACGTTAAACCAGGCCTTAAAGAAGAAGTGCCCTGGTCTGACAGCCTGACCACCTACGACCGCCAGCACTTTACGACCTACCTGAGGCTCCTGGATGCAGGTGCCGACGAGGCGAGCTATGAGGAGATGGCGCAGGTCATCCTCGGCATCGATCCGGTGCAAGAGCCGGAGCGCGCCCGGAAAACCGTGCGAAGCCATCTCGATCGGGCGAACTGGATGGTGACGACCGGTTACAAGGAATTGTTCGCCGGATGAGGCTACCGAGCCGAGAACGTTCCAACAATTCCGATTATACGGAATTTTGTCCGTGTTATTGTACAATGAGCAATGACACGAAACAGGATGCGGGGCTTTGGACAGCGTGAACGACATGATCCTTGTGGCCGAAGTCGCCGAAACGGGCAGCTTTACCCGTGCCGGGGGCGGATCGGGATCCCCAAATCCACGGTCAGCCAGCGCATCGCCTAGCTTGAGGCACGTCTGGGACTGCGGCTCCTCAACCGTTCCACCCGGCACATAAGCCTCACCGGCAGCGGCCAAGTCTATCTCGATTACTGCCGCCGCGTTCGCGCAGAGGTCTCGGCCGCGAACATGGCGAGGACCTATCGGAAGGAACAGCCTGTCGGGACGCTGAAGATCACCTGCCCAGATTAACAGCCACCTATTTCATGCCTACCTTCCTACACGGATTTACGACGCAGTTTCCGCGGATCGCGGTCGAGCTGATCGCCACAAACCGGCACCTCGACATCATCCGTGAGCGGGTTGGTTTCGCTTTTCGCGTTGGCAAGGCCACAGGTCAGGACCTGATCGTGCGGCGTGTCTCCTCGATCAAACATGCGGCCCCTCGGCATCCAGGTGATCGCTATTGCGTACCGCACCGGCGAGGCATGGAACGAAACCGCGTATTCGAACCCCGAGTTAGACGCCAAGGTCAACGAGGCCCTCTCGATCGCCGACGCCGACAGCGCAAGGTCGTCTTGAAAGACATTCAGACGATGCTCCGGGACTCGGGCATCCTCATCCAGCCCTACTGGCGCAAACTCTACAACAGCTCGGTCCCGCCGTGAAAACCACGGCATGCATCCGACGATCGAAGCCGACCACGGCAAAGTCTGGCTTGTGCAGACCTGATGTACCCGGGCTTGGGGCGGGCTCGCCCGTTCCGACGCTCGTTAACGGCCAAACGGTCAATTATGAGATAGAACAGGATCGGCGGACCGGCAAATCGTGGCCGGCAACCTGAGCAAGGCTGGCTGAACCAGCCATGCGATTTCGGCAAGCGCATCAAGCAAGCAAGCTTCAGTGCACCAAAATGATCAAGTCTGGTGGCCCACCGGCACGTCGTGTCGGCACGTCGTTGAAGTGTCACCTTCGCTGACCTATATGCGCGCTGCGTCGGATGTTTCCTCCCATTCGTCCGGCGCGTTCCCCTCTGGAGGTTTTAACCTTCATACCTGGCCGGACCTTTGGTCCGGCCTTTTTCTTGCGCGCGAGAAATGGGTAGACTGAGGTGACGACGTCCGGCCGCTGGTTTGACGATCTCGCTGTGCATAAGTCCAATATCGCGTTGCCACTTCACTGGTGAAATGAGAACCATGATGAGAGGCTGTCAAGCCGATGGCTCATCTTCGCCAGCCCGGCGGCTGAAGACTGATCCATGGCCGTTTTCTCGGCCTACCATTCTTGTCGGTGCATTCGAGGGCGATGGCAATTCCCCGCCTGCTTTTGCCGATATTTTCACAAGAGATGTGGAAGAACTGACTATGCTGCAGGGTTGTCGAAGACCATGGGCAGCCCACGTTTCGACGCCATCTCGACCACCAGTTCTTCGATCGCTTGATCGGAAAGGCGGGTCTGCAGTGTCGTACGAATCCATTTGACCAGTGCGTGCACCGGCAAAGGCGCGAGATCCTCGGCATCATCGAGAAGCCGACTGACTTCGATCACAACGTCAGCAGCGATGTCGCTCGGCAAATCTCGCATAAGCCATCTCCGATCGACGTAAATATTGCCGTCTTCCTGACCGTTGTCGAGTCAAGCAGATGAACCTCGGGTTGTTTCCCACGACGGCAGGACTGGACGCTCTGCTGCCGGCTGCACCACCCCGGTCATCGCTGTGATGGCGTGAAGCTCCGCTTCCCCAGTCACTTTGGAAGCCATCGAGGCTACCATCATTTGGACCTCAGTCGCTGCGTAGGATCTTCGCTTCTAACGCCGCTACAACGAAGGCCCGTCTCGCAACCGGCGGCTGAGCTTCACCACGCAGAACCTGAAGACATGCATCCATAGCCAGTTTTCGCTTCTCCGTCTGATGAGGGAAGCTCCGCAGCAGGATCGTCGCTGCCTCGTTCACGTCGAGTATGACGCGCTCACGGTCATGCCGGCCAACTTGCACCACCACGGGCCGGACGAACCTGCTCGACATGCAATTACTCTCTCAGGTTCGACCTCGATAAGGTCTTCGCGTATCATGACGTGGGGTCAAATTATATGTGTATTGGCTAGGCCCGAAGAGAATATGCAGGTGCTCAATCCAAGACAAGTTGCCTGTCCAATTCAGGTCGCTATCTGAAATCCGGATGGGTCCCGGTCTTGATGCGCAAGAAAGCACAGCGGATTTCTGTCGCGTTCGGAAGGTGAAGCGGCGCTTGGTCCCAAGCGCGGGCTTTCCTGAAGCCCGAGCCTTCCTTCCTGGGTGCCAGCCTTGACGCGGCCGCTGCCGCAATGCCGACGCTTCCAGTGGCGCGCGGATGCCGGGAGAGGAAGAGGGCGGGCGGGCCGCGGTGGCGGGTGAAGGTCCGGGAGAGAGTCTCCCGGCGCCCGCCGAGGAGCGACACCCATGACCCAGATGGAAATTCACACGCCCACCCGCAACGAGCGTGCCGGTTACAAGGTCGACGTCAGCCGCGGTCAGCGCATCGGCCGCGTGTCGTCAGAATGGTTCAACCGGCCGGCGGACGAGCGATACCTGTCGCTCACCGACCTTCGGAATTCGGTGAAGGCCCGGTCGGAGCGCAGCAAGACCCGCATCGTCGAGAGTGAGCTGATCCGCGTCGAGGCCAGCCGCGACGATCCGGAGCGCCTGAGGTTAATGCTGCCCGATGCGCCTGCCCCAGTTGCCCCCACGCATTGGAGTTATGGCCAACTCGCCAGCCTGGTAGGTGCACCGGCCACCTATCTGCGCCAGCTTCCGGCCCCGCTCGCGGCGATCAACCTTCAGCACGGTCTCCTCAACCGCCGCGCCGAGCAGGTGAAGACGCTGGAGATCGAGAACGGACGCCTCGAGCTGCGAGCGGTTACAGGTCCGGACTATGGCAGGATTTTCGATGAAGAGCTGATCGCGGCCGTCCAAAAAATCGCCGGCAACGGTACCGCCGACACCCGCTGGAAGATTCCTGGCGTGCTCGACTGGTCAACGGGAATCTACAATCCGAATGTCGACATTTCCAATGCCACGACGACGCTCTATGCGTCCGACCGTGATGTCTTTGTCTTCCTCGTCGACGACCTGAATCCGATCGAAGCCGGCAAGCTGCCCGATGGCTCGCCCGACGTCTTTTTCAGGGGGTTTTATTGCTGGAACTCGGAGGTCGGCGCCCGCACGCTTGGAATCGCCAGCTTCTATCTACGTGCAGTGTGCCAGAATCGTTGCCTCTGGGGCGTGCAGGATTTCCAGGAAATCATTATCCGGCATTCCAAATATGCCGCCTCGCGTTTTGCCCTGGAAGCCGAGCCGGCGTTGATCCAGTTTGCCGATTCCTCGCCCATGTCGTTCGTCAATGGCATCAAGGCTTCGCGGGAGCGTGTCGTCGCTCGGGACGACGAAGATCGCCAGAGCTTCCTGCGCAAGCGCGGCTTCTCCAAGGCGGATACGACGAAGATCATCGATGCCGTGCTGTCGGAGGAAGGGCACCCGCCCGCCTCGATTTTCGACTTCGTGCAGGGCATTACACGGGTGGCGCGCGACAAGCCGCATCAGGATGTTCGCCTGGAGATGGAGGGCAAGGCCAAGAAGCTTCTCGATCTGGCAGCATGATACTTCAATGCTACGCGCGGCGGGAGTAGGTAACGTCACCGGGCTGCTGATGCCGGCAGTTTCGAACATGTGCATCGCTGCGGCGCGCAGCACACGGCCTGCGCTGCAGGTCTGGCAAACACATCTATCAGGTCTAGGTGTGCGCTGCACAAAATCGCAATGCTGCTATGCACAATTAATGCTTCTCGGGAGCGTGGAAGGGAGTAGGTTGTCGGTATCAAGTTTCGTCCGGGTCACCTCCTCCCGACCTTGGCGATCAGGGACGGCATTTATTCCTCCCGAATGCTGTCGTCCAAATCAAGCCCGCCGCACCTCCTCCCGCGGCGGGCTTTTTCGTTGTGCGAGCGGCGGCTTCTGGCAGCCCGATTGCAGGAAACGAACGCGGAGGTCCGTCAGTCGGGGAGGTTGAACCGTTCGATGGTGATGGTACGCTCGACATCCACCGTAATCTCCAGCACTTCGTTCCATGCCTCCTCGCCACCGAGCTCCGAAAGGGCGAGATGAAAGAGCCTGTGCTGGAGATCGGGGCTCATCAGGCCAGGGGGGTGTTGAAGGCGACCAGCCCGACATGCAGCTCCTCGCGGCGATAGAGGCCGCGAAAGTCGGTCGTGTTGTGCGTGACGAGCACTAGCCGTCATCGACCGCGCGCCGGGTCACTAATATGGTCCTTGGCGCCGGCGAGGCCCAGCCAGCGCACATGGCTCGACTCTGGAAAACCCCGTTCGCGCGCCAGTTTCGCAAGCTCTGGGCTCAGGCATTCGTCGATCAGGAATTTCACGAAACGGCCGGCAGATCGTCGAGACGGATTGTGCGTGTCGACTTCGCCGCCGTGCTGCGCCACGCCGGCTTGACCGGCGGACGGCCACGCCGCGGATAGGCGAGCGCATAGTCGGCCGCGAGCCTGATCCGGTCGAGAGTCAGTTGCGGATAGGTGGCACGGATCGTCTCGGGAGTATCGCCATTGGCGAGCATGTCGGCAACGTCATGAACAAGCACGCGTGTTCCCACAAAGGCCGGCTGACCGCTAAGTACCGCTGGATCGCGCGCCACCATGGCCTTGGCTTTCCTCAGCCGGCTGAGGCCGGTCCTTACCCCGGCGGTGATCGGCTTCAGGTCGACCTTAAGCGGATCGTCCGCGACCACGGGCGCAGCATCATCGGCAATGGCGTGCTCGACGATCCGCCGCCGCGCGGCAGGCGTCAGCGCCTCCGCCGTCAGCCAGGCGAGGCGTAGGCCGACGAGACCCGCTCCGATGATGACGCGGCTGCCGCGGCGTGTCTCGACACGGCCGCGTAGCAATCCGGCATCGATGATGCGATGCACCTGCTTGAGCGGCACCTGCGTTGCCGCCGCCGCCTCATTGGCGGTGAGCACTTCGGTACTAAACCCCGGCATGACAATAATCCTTCCACGTTCATGGAAGATATATAGTCACTCTGCCGTCCGCAGTCCAGCGAAGCTTTGCGGCAGGCGGCCGGCGCCGGTGTGAGGCCTGGAGGCAGAGGGGGGAGGGGAGGTTCCTGACGGGCTTGGAGGTTCGGGGAGAGGCCCCGGGCCGCCCGTCATGGAGAACCTGACCATGGCAAAGAACGCCATTCAGAAGATCGCGATGAACGCTGCGGAGAACATTCCCTATGACAAGCTCAGGCTGTCGCAGAAAAATGTCCGGCGCATCAAGGACGGCGTGTCGATCGAGCAGCTGGCCGAGGACATCGGGCGGCGAAAGCTCATCCAGAGCCTGAACGTCCGTCCGATGCTCGACGGCGAGGGCGAGGAGACCGGCACGTTTGAGGTGCCCGCCGGCGGCCTTCGCTATCTCGCGCTCGGCATCCTCATCAAGCAGAAGCGCCTGGCGAAGAACGAGCCGATCCCTTGCATCGTCAACCGCGGCCAGGAGACCTCGGCCGAAGAGGATTCCCTTGCCGAAAACCTGCGGCGCGCCGACCTGCATCCGCTCGACCAGTTTCGGGCCTTCAAGACGCTCAGCGATCAGGGCCTCGATCCGGAGGAGATTGGTGCCCGCTTCTTCGTATCGCCGGCGACCGTGAGGCAGCGCCTGCGGCTGGCATCGGTGGCGCCAAAACTTCTCGATCTCTACGAGAAGGACGAGATCCGGCTTGAGCAGATCATGGCGTTTTCGATCTCGGGCGATCACGCGCGCCAGGAACAGGTATGGGAGCGGATTGCCAGCTCGCACACGCACGAACCCTACTACATCAGGCGCCTGCTGACGGAGACCACGGTCCGGGCCGACGATCGCCGGGCCGTCTATGTCGGCGCTGACGCCTATGAAGCAGCTGGCGGCGTCATCCTGCGCGACTTGTTCGAACAGGATTCCGGCGGCTGGTTCCAGGATGCCGCACTTCTCGAGCAGCTTGTCTTCGACAAGCTGAAGGTGGATGCCGAGGCGATCCGCGCCGAAGGGTGGAAATGGGTCGAGGCAGCGATCAGCTTTCCCTACGGCCACACCTCCGGCATGCGGCGCATCTATGCCGAAGCGCAGGAATTGAGCGCCGAGGAGATCGAGCGCTACGACGCGTTGAAGGCCGAATACGACAAGCTGGATGCCGACTATGCCCGGGCCGAGGACGCCGACGAGGCAATCGAGGCGAAGCTCGACCAGCTGGGCGCCGAGCTCGATGCCATCGATGATCGTCCTCAAAGCTACGATCCCGCCCAGAAGGCCATCGCCGGTGTGTTCGTTACGCTTGCCGCGGACGGCAAGCTCCAGATCGAGTGCGGGTTCGTGCGGTCCGAGGACGAGCCGCGGACCGAAACCGGCGGCGTCGATGAGGGCGAGGAAGGGGGCGCCGACGGCGGAACCCGATCCAATGGCGACGAGAATGGTGATGGTGTTGTCGTCAACGGCAAGCCGGTGAATGACAGCGTTAGTGACGACGGCGAGGACGATGGCATCAAGCCACTGCCCGATCGGCTCGTCTTCGACCTGACCGCGCAGCGGACGCTGGCACTGCGCAACGCGCTCGCCGGTGACGTCGACATCGCCATCGTCGCCGCACTCCATGCCTTCGTCCTGCAGGTCTTCTATCGCTTCGCGCCGGACACGTGCCTGGAGATCAGCCTGAAGAGCGGCAGCTTCAGCCAGGTCGACGGTCTTGCCGACACATCATGGGCCAAGGAGATCGCCGAGCGGCACGAAGCCTGGGACCGCGATTTGCCCGATGAAGCGGAAGGCCTGTGGGACTTCCTTCTCAGCCTCGACGAAGCAAGCCGCAAGGCGCTGTTCGCCCACTGCGTCTCGCTGACCCTCAATGCGGTGGTCGAACCCTGGAACAGGCGACCGAAGGCGCTCGAGCATGCAGACATGCTTGGCCGCTCGCTCCAGTTCGACATGGTCAACGCCGGCTGGACGCCTACGGTCGCGTTCCTCGGGCGGCTCACCAAGGCGCGGATTCTACAGGCTGTCCGTGAAGCTCGTGGCGCAGACTCCGCGCAGCTGATCGACCACATGAAGAAGGACATCATGGCGCGTGAGGCCGCGCGTCTTCTCGAAAGATCGAACTGGTTGCCCGAGCCGCTGCGCGTTGAGGTCGATGAAGTGGCTACCGATGCTGGCGATGCGGTCGCCGGCGACATGTCGGACGAGGCGGCTCTCGACGGCGATGCCACCGAGCTGCCGGCCTTCCTCGCCGACGATGCGGATCCGTCCTCCGATGAGCCGGTGACCATCGACGGCGACGAGGCCAATCACCTCCAGGCCGCTGAATAATAGGCCTCACGCTCAAACCGGGCCCGGCACTCCCGCCGGGCCCATTTTCGTTTTCCGACTGGAGAAATCCGCATGTCAGCACATATCGTGTACGAATCCGCCCCATTAGGGAGCGTCATCCGATACAGCGACGGCGCCGCCAAACCGCCGGCTCGCTTCACCAAAAAGCTCGCGGCCTGGGAGAGCCGCAACGGCGTCGGTCGCCTGGTCAGGAAGGAACCGCCGCGCGAGCGCGCGACCTATAGCTCGCCCGCCCATTTCACCCTGCATGAGGGCGATTTCGAGCAGGGCGGCATCATCGTCGTCTCGGTCAGGCGCACTTGGTCCGTCGAGAGTGACCTGGGTTTCGAGATCGTCGAGCGTCCCACGATCGGCATGGTCCGCGTCCTGCAGGAACTCGGCGACAGCCCGGAGCTGCTCTATCTCGCCAAGGATCGCGAGGCGGCCGAACGCTGGCTCGCCAACAACCAGTATGGTCGGGCCTATCTCGAGGAAGTCTCCGCGGACGAGGTCGGCGCCGACGTTATCGAGGGCCGCACGGCCGCCTGATCCCTTCACCGCATTGAACCCCCCGACGACGGGCCCGGGATCGCGTGAGCGATCGCGGGCCTGTTCATTTCATGGAGATCGACATGTTCGACTGGAACAGAAGCTGCGCCTATGACGACCAGCAGAAGAGACGTTTTCACACGACAGCCCGCTCACGGCTGACGAAACTCGCCACCGAACTTGCCCTGCCGCAGGGAAGCTTTGACCTGCGCTCAAACAAGGCGGGCATAGCCGTTTCCGGTGAAATCACCCTGCACCATGACCGCGCCTACATCCAGGTCGGTCAGTTCGGTTTGTCCTCAGGTCACGGCATCCTGATCCGCACCTGCAAGGGCCGCAAGGACTATACCGGCGGGGCCAATCACTTCGTTGCGCTCGGCATGCTCGACGACATCCCGGCGCTCGCGGCCGCCGTGCGTGCCATCACCGGGGTTGGTCGAGACAGTCCGCGTTCCTCCGAACGACGCGCGGCCTGAACCCTGCAAACCCCATCATCGCCGGTGCACGCGCCGGCCGCAGGGTCGGCCAGTCGACAGCCACAACACCACCAAGCAGTTGCGACGACGGGTTCATGCCGCGCGTGGCCGACCTGCGTTCAGGAGAACGCCATGACCGCACACCCACCCTTCAGGAAGGTGCTCGACGGCGTCGCAACCCCGCGAAGAGATGTTTTCGCTGTTCAACCGGCATCGCGATGATGCCGGGGTCGATCCCCTTTGCGGCTCGATTTACGCTGCGGAATGGTTCGAGATTCTTGAAAGTGAGTATCGCTTCATGCTCGCGCTGCTGCCGCCGCTCTTCCAGCGCACCGGCATGTTCGGGCTGTCCGAGTATAAGGCCGGATATGTGACCAGTGTCTTCTTCTCGATCCGCATCCACGGCCGCGAACGCTGGTTCCATGGCTTCTGCGACCTTTCAGATGAGCGCAGTCCGGATGCTATGCGGGCCGCCATCGCCGCTGTGCGGTCGACAGCATGACGCGCGAGGAAAAGCTCGAGGCGATCTCGAACATGACGCCTGTCGAACTCAGGGGCATTGCCCGCATCCTGATCCCGAGACCGGTGGGCCGAACATCGCGGCAAACGCACGATTCTCATTAACGCCGGAAGGCATGATGCTGTCTTCAAGCTGCTCGATGATCTGTCGGATCTCGAGATGGACGAACTCCTGTCCTCCGCCCGATTAAGCCAGAGTTCAAAGAAGGGAGGCGACGATAGAGGTTATCCCTGAGAGCTGCCGCTCGGAAGCGAAACGTCCTTATTAGCATGGTCCGCCTACTCCGCTGGAATGGGCTCGTCGGATAGGCCATGCGGCGCGATGCCTATCGAGGGAGGCGTTCTATCGGACGCCGACGGTCGAGACGCTCTCGCACATAACGATCGCTTGCACGCAGCCCTATCGCTTTCCAAGATACCGTGACGGCGACCGACATTGCTCGATCAGTGCATCGCCGTCGGCCTGTGCACTTTCACGGTATTTGAGGCCAGCGCTGACGAGGTGCTCGTAGTCCAGCGCGCCACGTATCAGGGTCAGACTTCAACTCGGATGATCCTGGTCACCTGATCAGCGTGGATAATCGCCCACAGCGAGGCCGTGTGGCCGACTGGTTCGACGATATGATCGACCAATCGCCGAACAAAACTTCGGATCAGGACCTGCCGCGCAGGATGTATCCGGCATTGCGTAAGGCGCCGATGAAGAGACTGGCCGGGCCGGCGATACTCGTCCTGGCCTGCATCGGGAGCGGCAGAGTGTTCCAGTCTTCCAAGGGAGCGATAAAGCAGGAGAAAGTGCCATTGACCATCCAATGGCTGATCGCCGAGCCCTGCTTGTCCAGCGCCAGAATGCCTGTCTGGTTGCTTGGATATCGGACGGCGGCGATCCGCTGCATTTCCAAGTCGCCATCGATGCGCAAATCAAAAAGCAGGACGCCGTGGCTTCTGATGGCGATTTCTGCGACTTTTTCCGTGAATCCAAGAGGAAGCGCACGGACGCTTTCGACCGCCATCCCGAAAATAATCGCGTCCAGCTCATCCGCCGCCATGACAAGATTTGCTCCCAAGAAAATCAGGATTGCAATCGATGCAGTCGGTTGTGCACAGTCCTCGGATGCCGACGGCTGTTAGTCCCTTGTGCGTTTTGCCCCGCGGCAACGAATGACGGCGTGGGCGGCGCTCGATGCAGGGAGGGGCTTTACCGAAGCTGGAGCATGCGAGCCTCGTCAGCATGTCGAAATTTGTCAGCTGCCGGTGGATCGAGCGAAGTGGCCCCTGTGGATGGCAGGCATGGATAGGCTCCGAAGGTCGCGTCGAATGAAACCTCGGCTCGCAATAGACGGTTTGCGTCCCGGTGATCGAGCCAGTCCCCGAGATCAGGGAAACCTCGCTTGCTCGTCGCTGGCCTTCTCCGATAAAGCTCGGCAAGAGCGATAAGATGCCTTAGGCGCAGAATACTCGCTGACGCGAAACAGCGACTTGGCTGGCAAGTCGTCCTCACATCAAGGAAGGGACTATGAAGCGCCAGATCCGGCCATTTATCGTGGAAGTCAAACAGAAGCGCGGCAAGCAAAAGCCAAGCCATTCGATCTGGGGTGGTCTCGACCTGTCCAAAATTGTCACCGAGATGACGCAGCTGTCTGATGGTGCTCAGTTGCCAGGTTCTGAGCTCATTGACTCCAGTATAAGACCCATCGATGCTGAAGACGGTGACAATCCACAAGCGGAGCATATCATGGCCGATTCTCGGGAAGCTCAAACTGTTCAGACAACAGTGGCACCAGCCAAAGTGGAAGCCCCTGAAGCGAAGAAGAAAGTTCCGCGAGCAAGGAAAGCGAAGGCAGAGCTCGCCAAGCCGACCCGCAAGAACGGGGCGAGACCAAGGCCCCACGCGGCTGAACCTGCGGTGGCAGTGCGGACCGCCCGGAAGACCTATTCTGAGAAGGAACGCGCCCAGAAGCTTGCCCAGTCGAGAAGTCGATCGCTGGGGGTGCGACCAGCAAGAGTGCGGTCGGCCAAGCCGGCATATCCGAGCAGACCTACTATCAGTGGAAGAGGGCTGTGGCGCCTTCTTCAGATAGCGGCGATCTCCGTGATCTTGTCGCGCTCGAAGAAGAAAACAAGCGCCTTAAGAACCTGCTTGCTGACCGTCTGAGCAAGGAAAATGCCGAGCTCAAGAAGAAGCTGGGCCTTGCGTAAGACATACTGGGCCCTCGTTCGATTCCGCCGACGCTCAGAGCGGTAGCGGCGGCATATCGGCTTCGCCGACCCGCCACACCCAGGAGCCGATCTCCGGACGCGCGGCGATCATTTCGTCGAGCGACGCCTCGAACGTTTCGTCCGCACCGGCGGGGACGACAAAGAGCGCGATCGGCTGCTGCCTGTTCTGGAGCAAAGCGTTGGCGATCGGCTGGTCGGTTTGCAGGTCGTAGCGCAATCCCTTCACGCTCTTCTCGCGAAGGCGGGCAAGCGCGTTGACGAGCCTCTTCTCCGGAACCGTCTCGTAAGGAATCCAGTTCTCGGACACCACCATCAACGCGACCTCCTCGACAATGGCGAGTCCGGCCGGGTTCAGTCCGAAGGTCGCGATCGCCATGAGATGTGAAGTCGAATCCGCTCCCCACAGCGACAATTCTTTCTCGAAACGTACCTGCAAGCGGCGGTGCAATGCATCGTCGATGATAAAGGGAAAACCGGGCAAATGTCTGATGACAAGTTTCTGACCGGAGCGGGCGGGCACGATCTCCTTCACCTCGCCGACCAGGACGAGCAACTTTCGGGGACCGGATTTCGGCGGGAGCGCCGTGCCTAGAACCGCGTTGCGACGCTGTTCGATGGCTTCCTTGTTCTCGGCGCGAAACGGCTCGGGCACAAACAGGATATCCGCGAGCGGTCCGCCCCTCACCGTCATTTGCCCAGCAGCCTCGAGCAGATGCCAGCGGACATTCCACCAATGTCGCTTGCCGGCCCACCTCGATGTCCAGACCGTCAATTCGGCCTCGTGCCAGAGATAATGAAGGAGGCTACGCAGCGACATCCTTCTGGGATCAGCGGTTACCTTGGCGGAATTTTCCCCCGCAGGCACCGATGCCGCGCGGCTCCCCGTCTTCGACAGGCTGAAGTCCAATTTGAGGGCCGCCAAGCCGTTTTGCGGATCAAGCTGTATCGCGCTGCCCATCAAGGCGCCCAGGCCGGACAGTTCGTAAGGCGATTCATATGAGTCACAGGATGGATCATGCCCGCCGCCGCTCAGCGGCATGCGCTTGATCAGATGAAGATCGCCTATGCGGGCGATGTACATCGGGCAGCCCGGCTCGCGGCATAGGCATAGCGGACGCTCGGTGCGGGCATAGGCGCTCGCAAGCGCCGCCTGCAGATCAGGCGCTGCCTCCTCGTAGACCGCACTGCCAATTCTGAACTGTCGCATCACCTCCGCAGCTCCAGGTCGCCGCCGCATCCCTGTGCGCGCATTCAAGTCATGGGCTTGCGCAGAGCGCAACCCGTTTGTTGGATCGGCGCCAGAGGCAGAGGGGAGCGGGGAGAAGCGCGGCCCGGCTGGCGCAGAGAGAGTGCCGGCGCGGGCATCATCCCCCTCTCGCGAAGGACATCTCCATGAACATCGTTTCCGCCACAGCTGCCGTTACCCGGACCGCCGCTCCCCTCGACGCGCCGACGCCGGCCTCCATCAACAACGCCCAGGCAATCTATCAAGCGGCAACGCTGCTTTTGCCTTTCCTGGAACAGGGCAAGCCTGTCACCACCGCCGCACTGCGCACCGCCATGACGACAAGTTTTGGCGGCAGCGATGCGCAAGGGTTCTGGGTCTGGAAGGACGCCTATGAGGCGCTCGAAGTTGCCCAGGTGCTGTTCTTGCGCCGGTTCGGCCCGGCGATCCTGTCCCGGTCCACCACGCCGCAGGCAACGCTGGCGATGATCAAGCGCATCGTTGACCTTCTTCCCACCCATACGCGACGCTCCGACGAGAGCCAGGCCATGCAGCAACTGTCGACGCCCTTGCCGCTGGCGTTCGTCACAGCGCACGCCGCGGCGATCGCGACTTGCGACCTCGTTCTCGAACCCTCGGCCGGCACCGGTCTGCTCGCCGTCCATGCCGAGATGGCGCGCGCCTCGATCACCCTCAACGAGCTTGCCGCGACGCGGGCCGATCTTCTCGGCCTGCTGTTTCGAAGGGTCCCCGTCTCGCGGCACGACGCCGCCCATATCGACGATCATCTCGACGCGGCAATCGAGCCATCCGTCGTGCTGATGAATCCACCCTTCAGCGTCGGCGCCTATGTCGATGGACATGTCGCCGATGCGGCATGGCGGCATCTCTCCTCCGCATTCGCACGCCTGCGTCCGGGTGGACGCCTGGTCGCCATCACCGGCACCGGGCTGTCTTCCGAAATCCCTAAATGGCGGCCCGCCTTCGTACGCCTGCAGCAGCAGGGCACCGTCATTTTCACCGCGGCGATCGACGGCCGTGTCTACGCCCGCCATGGCACCACCACTGAGACCCGCTTGACCATCATCGACAAAGTTCCTGCTACCGACCCAACCAGCTTCTCCGGCTCGCCGGGCAAGGCCATGGATGTCGAGACGTTGCTCTCCTGGATCTCCGCCCTGCCGCCCCGAGCACCGGGCGGCTTTCCGGACTCGATCGGTGCATTGTCCAGCGGCATCCTGCGCAATGCCGCCATGCACATGGGCGCCCGATTGGCGGCGAGAGCCGCACCCTTCGCTGTCTTATCGGCTGCTCCGACGGCCATCCAATCGGTCCGTCCGATTGTGCCGGCGAAGCCCGCTCGCCGGGTCATGGCAAGCAGTGCGCCTACCGTCCCGCTCGCCTATGAGCTGCGCGATTGGATGCCGGAGGAGGGCGGCCAGCTCACCGACACGATCTACGAACCGTACGCGCTCCAGTCGATCCACATTCCCCGCGCCAAACCGCATCCGACGCCGCTCGTGCAGTCGGCCGCAATGGCCGCCGTAGCGCCACCAAAGCCTTCCTATCGGCCGCTTTTACCTGATGCGATCATCGACGAAGGCCTGCTGTCGGACGCCCAGCTAGAAAGCGCCGTCTATGCGGGCGAGGCCCATAGCGGCCATCTCACCGGCGCTTGGACGGTTGACGAGACCTGCGATGTCGTCTCGGCCGCGCCAGAAGGTGCTGCGAACGCTGTCCGCTTCCGCCGTGGATGGTTTTTGGGTGACGGAACCGGCTGCGGCAAGGGACGGCAAGTCGCCGGCATCATCCTCGACAATTGGCTGCAGGGCCGCCGCCGTGCGATCTGGATTTCCAAGTCCGACAAACTGCTGGAAGATGCCCAGCGCGATTGGGCGGCCCTTGGCCAGGAAAAACTCCTCTTGCAGCCACTCTCGCGCTACCGGCAGGGCACACCGATCCGCCTTGCCGAAGGCATCCTGTTCACGACCTACGCAACCCTGCGCTCACAGGAACGGGAGGGCAAGAAATCCCGGATCGCTCAGATCCTCGACTGGGTCGGACAAGAGGCGAGGAGGGACGAAGGCCCGACGGGGAACAGAGAAAACTCGGCGGGAAGGGCCGAAGGCCCGACGGGGATTAAAGAAAGCCAGACAGGGATTGGAGAAAACCAGTCGGGGGCCAAAAAATCTTTCGATGGCGTCATCATCTTTGACGAGGCGCACGCCATGGCCAATGCCGCTGGCGGCAAAAGCGAGCGTGGCGACGTCGCGCCCTCGCAGCAGGGCAGGGCGGGGCTGCGGCTGCAGCACGCCCTTCCCGACGCGCGCGTCGTCTACGTTTCCGCGACCGGTGCGACCGCCGTCGAGAACCTCGCCTATGCGCAGCGTCTCGGCATCTGGGGCCGCGAGGATTTTCCATTCGCCAACCGCGCCGAATTCGTCACCGCGATCGAGGACGGCGGTGTCGCTGCGATGGAAGTGCTCGCCCGCGATCTCAAATCGCTCGGCCTCTATGCGGCGCGTTCGCTCTCCTATGACGGTGTCGAATACGACTTGCTCGAGCATGAGCTGACCGACGAGCAGATTCGCATCTACAACGGCTATGCGGACGCCTTCCAGGTCATCCACAACAACCTGACCGCCGCACTCGAGGCGACCAACATCACCAGTGAGTCCGGCACGCTGAACCGCAACGCCAAGGCGGCGGCGCGCTCGGCGTTCGAGAGCACCAAGCAACGTTTTTTCTCGCATTTGATCACCTCGATGATGACGCCGACCCTGATCGGCGCGATCGAGCAGGACCGTGTAGACGGGCACGCTGCGGTCATCCAGATCGTTTCGACCGGCGAGGCGCTGATGGAACGGCGCCTTGCCGAGATCCCGACCGAGGAATGGTCGGACCTGCATGTCGATGTGACGCCGCGCGAATATGTAGGCGGATACTTGATGCATTCCTTCCCCACCCAGTTGTTCGAGGAATATTCGGACGCGGAGGGCAACGTCCTTTCGCGGCCTGTCCACGACAAAGACGGCAACCCGGTCCAGTGCCGGGAGGCGGTTCGCCGGCGCGACGAGATGATCGAAAAACTCGCATCGCTGCCGCCGGTCGGCAGCGCCCTCGACCAGATCATCCATCACTTTGGCACCGACACCGTCGCCGAGGTGACCGGCCGCTCGCGCCGCATCGTGAAGAAGACCGGCCGCGACGGCATCGATCGGCTGGCCGTGGAAAACCGCCCTGGCTCGGCCAATCTGGCCGAGACCCAGAGTTTTATGGATGACGACAAGAGCGTTCTGATCTTTTCGGACGCCGGCGGCACCGGCCGCTCGTATCACGCCGATCTCGGGGTCAGGAACCAGAGGCTGCGCAAACATTATCTGCTCGAGGCCGGCTGGCGCGCCGACAACGCCATCCAGGGTCTCGGACGGACCCATCGCACAAATCAGAAGCAACCGCCGTTGTTCCGGCCCATGGCCGCCAACGTGAAAGCCGGCAAGCGCTTCCTGTCGACCATCGCACGACGACTCGACACGCTGGGCGCGATCACGCGTGGCCAGCGCCAGACTGGCGGGGCGGGGCTGTTCCGTGCCGAAGACAATCTCGAAAGCCCCTATGCCCGCGCGGCCCTTCGCCAGTTCTATCTTCTGTTGCACCAGGGCAAGATAGAGGGCTGCTCGCTCACGACGTTCGAGACCGTGACCGGCCTGTCGCTGACGACCGATGAGGGCGGGCTGCGCGACGAACTGCCGCCGATCACGACCTGGCTCAACCGCCTGCTGGCGCTGCGCATCGAGACCCAGAACCTGCTGTTCGAAGTGTTCGAGCAACTGATGACGGCGAAGGTTGAGGGCGCGATCGCCGCCGGAAACTATGACAAGGGACTGGAGACGATCACGGCCGAGAGCATCGTCGTCACCGATCGCCGCACCGTCTACGCGCACCCAGTCTCGGGCGCGCAGTCGCATGTGCTCACCGTCGCGCGCAAGGACCGTATCCGGGCGCTCGGGCTCATCGATGCGCTGGCCATTGCCCGGGCGGAGCCGCAATCGGTTCTGCTGGTGAACGCCCGTTCCAGCCGCGCGGCGATCCGGCTGCCGACGGCGAGCCTGATGCTCGACGACGGCACGATAGAGCACCGCGTGCGCTTGCTGCGGCCGACGGACGAGCTGCGCTTCGGTCTCGACGCCCTTGCCGAAACCCACTGGCAGCCGACCGACCGGAAACTGTTCTGGGACCTCTGGCAGGCAGAAGTCGCCGCCGTCCCGGAGTTCACCACCAGCACCTTTCACATCGTGACGGGTCTGCTGCTGCCGATCTGGCGTCGGCTGCCGGACCATGATTGTCAGGTTTACCGGATCCAGACCGACGCCGGCGAACGCGTCATCGGCCGCCACATCGCCCCGACGCTGGTCGCGACCATGTTCCGCAATCTCGGCGTCGACGATGTACCCAAGCTCGCGCCGGAAAATGCCTGGACCGGGCTCGCCGACGGACGGATTGGACTGCAACTCGCCGATGGCCCGATCCTGCGCCGCAGTCGGATCATGAACGACTACCGTGTCGAATTGATCGGCTTCACCGACGCGATGGTCCCTCGGCTGAAGGCGCTGGGACTGATCTCCGAGATCATCTCCTGGAAGCTGCGGCTGTTCATCCCGACGACCGCGCAAGGGTCCGCCATCCTCGCCGCGCTCCTCGACCGCCATACGCTGGTTGGTGTCACCGACCGTACCTCGGCGGCTTGAGGGGAGGCGATCATGACGGGCTCGGCCTCCGAGCTGGCACGCCGCCTTGGCGAACACGCCGAGGCGGTGTGCCGGGAATATCTCTCCAACGGCCATCGCTCCGGCAATTACTGGATGGTCGGCGATGTCCACAACACGCGCGGCCGTTCCATGCATGTGCGGCTGAGGGCAAACGCCAAGGGCCCGGCGGGTAGGTGGGTCGACGAGGCGACGTCTGAATTTGGCGATCTGCTCGATGTCATCCGTGAAAGTTGCGGCCTCGTCGACTTCCGTGACATCGCGGATGAAGCACGTCGCTTCCTCTCCATGCCGCTGCCACCGCCCCAGCCCCAACCTCAGCCCCTTGGCGCGCAGTGCCAGCCAGCCGCGAAACGCGGCTCCCCTGAGGCCGCGCGTCGTCTGTTCGCCATGTCCCAGCCGATCGCCGGCACGCTGGCCGAACGCTATCTTGCCGGCCGCGGCATTCTGCTTTCGACGCACGAGCGCGCGCTGCGCTTCCATCCCGGCTGCTACCATAGGAATCTGGTAACGGGCGAGACGCAGACCCTGCCTGCGCTGATTGCTGCTGTCACCAACCTCGACGGGCGTATCACCGGCCTGCAACGCACTTGGCTTGATCCTTCGGATCACGGCAAGGCGCAACTCGCGGATCCACGCCGCTCGCTGGGGGATCTCCTTGGCAACGGCATCTGGCTTGGTCTTAAGTCCGGCGCGCCCGTCCCGGTCATGGCCGCCGGCGAGGGGTTCGAGACGATGGCCTCGCTGCGCACGGTGATACCGGCGCTGCCTGTGGCGGCCGCCACCTCGGCCAATCACCTCGCCGGCCTGAGGCTTCCGCTTGGCTGCCGCCGCCTCTACATCGCAGCCGATGCCGACGCTGCCGGCCGGCACGGCATCGAACGCCTCAGCCAACGCGCAGGCGAGGCCGGGATCCTCGCCCTGGTGTTGCGGCCGCAGCTCGGCGATTTCAACGACGATCTGCGCCATTCCGGCCCGGCCCATCTCGCGGCATGGCTCAGCGATCAGCTCGTCCCGGATGATGCCCGTCTCTTCCTGTCGCCCGGATGAACGGGTCGGGCTGGCAGGCGGGCCGGCACGGCGTCGCCGGATAGCCTGCAGGCATGGCGGCGGTCCGCCGGAGAGGCTGCGCCCGCGGCCTGCCCGAGAGGCGATCCCTGCCACCCCCGGGTCACGGCCGCAACGGCTGCGCCGTCCTCCGCTTCGCTTCGGCCTGCGGTGCGGCCGCGCCCCGGGGCGCGGCCGGGATGCGCTGTCAGGCCGCGATGGGCGCGGCCGCAACCGACGGAGACACGCCATGACCTACGAGCTTCCCTTCGACGACGGCTACGAGCCTTACCACGCCTCCTCGCCGACCGACCGCGTCATCCTCGAACTGCAGATGTACGGCCATCGCCCGCATCAGGACGAACCTGATCCTCGGCCACTTCCCGACGACGAGGTGATCCGGGCCGGCCTCGCCGGGATCGTCGAGAGCTTCGCCGGCATGCTTGGCGACACCAGGCTCGAACCCGATCTCGACGACCTGCTCTGGTCCTTCGCAAACGTCTTCCACCGCGCCGCCGAGCGCGTCGCCCGCAGCCTCGATCGTAACGAGGAGGCCCAGCGTTCGAGCCAGCAGGAGCAGGACGGCTCGGAGGTGAAGTCCGTCGAGCTGGAACGGCTCACCTCCGAGGGCATCACCTATATCGAGCGCCGCAACGTGCTCGAAATCATGCGCGATGAGGCCGCCGACCTCTACGAAGCACAAACCGGATCGGCATGGCGGCCGCGCACCGGCTCCAAGGTCTCTCATCAGGCGATGACCGCGTCGGTGATCGACTCCAGAGACTTCCTCGCCGCCCGCCGCCACGCCGAATCCGAGGTGCTCGTCCCGGCCGGCACCAAGATCGCCTTCGCCGGCGGCCTCGACTGCAACGATCACGACCGGATCTGGGAGGCGCTCGACAAGGCCCGCGAGAAGCATCCCGACATGGTGCTGCTCCACGGCGGCAGCCCGCGCGGCGCCGAGCGCATCGCCGCCTGCTGGGCCGAGAGCCGCAAGGTCACCCAGATCGCCTTCAAGCCGGACTGGAACCGGCACGCCAAGGCGGCTCCGTTCCGCCGCAACGACCAGCTTCTCTCCGTGGTGCCCTACGGCCTGATCGTCTTTCCCGGCTCCGGCATCACCGACAACCTTGCCGACAAGGCCCGTCGGCTCGGCATCCCCGTCTGGTGGTTCGCGGAGGGAGGCGCGTGAGCGCCGTTTTCTTGCAAATCAAGAAAATCTGGATAATATGGAGATCGACAAGGAGTACAGCCATGCGTCAGTTCACGACAGGGGATCTCAACAAGCAGGTTGGCGACGTCACCGACGTTGCCAGCCGCGAACCCGTTATTCTCACCAAGCACCGCAAACCCCGGTTCGTGCTGATGAGCTACGAGCACTACGAACGGATGCGCATCGGCAGTGATCCCCGCCGCGCATACCATGTCTCCGAGATGCCGGAGGAACACACGGAACTCTTCGCCGCCGAGATCGACCGACTAGCGCGCGGGGAGGGATACGATGATGAGCGGTAGATTTCTGCCTGGTCAGGTGATTTCCTACCCGTATCTTTGGGCATGGCAACACGAGCGCGGCGAAACGGAAGGCCGCAAGAGCCGGCCGACCTGCGTGGTCATCGCTGTCGGCGGCGCAAGAGATGGCCTGACCCATCTCGCGCTCCTGGCGATAACCACCCAGCCACCGCCCGGCGATCGGGTCGGTTTGGAAGTCTCCGCTATCGAGTGCCGCCGCGCCGGTCTGACCGATCTCAAACGCTGCTGGATCGTGGTTGACGAATACAACTACGATATTGCCGAACGCTCCTGGTACATCGAATCCGACGGTAAGCCCCTCGGTCGTTTCAGCAAGGCATTCATGATGAAGATCGCAGGCGCCTTTATCGAAGCGCGCAGCGAGGGCCGCCGCGTCAGCCGTCTGGATTGAATGTTCTGTTTTCGCGGCAGGGAGCATACCTCGGATCGGATCAGTCCGCCGTTTCCGCATGCCTGTACGCCGGTCGCAGGAGCAGGAATGTTCGTTACGCAAATCCGGTGTCATGCCCCATTGCACCGACGTATACCCATTCCAGCACAGGAACGCACCATGGCTGCCGCCGCAAATAGGAAGATATCCGTCTCGATGCGGTTTCGCAGCGATGATCTCACCATCATCGACCGCGGCGCGCAGCTGCTCGGCCTGTCGCGCACGGAGTTCATGCGGCGCGCAGCACTCCACGAGGCGCAGGCGGCCATCCTCAACGAAACCGTCATCCGCGTGTCCCCGGAAGCCTATGACGCCTTCATGCAGGCGATCTCAGCCCCGGCCGCTGCGCCCCCGCCGAAGGCGACCGAGCGGCTGCGTCGGCCCCCGTTCGGGAACCGCTAGTGGCGCTTTCAGGCATCGAACTCCTCGATGACGCGCACCGCCTCGACAGCTTCAATTGCGGCAAGTCGGCGCTCAACGCTTGGATGGCCGGCTTCGCGCGAACGAACCAGGCCCGCGGGTTTACCCGCGTCCTGGTCATTCACCACGAGGGAACAGTCGTCGGCTATTACGGCCTCGCGCCGGGCGTGATCCAGCCAAACAGCGCACCGCGCTTTCCGCACCGGACGCCCGCCCGATCCGATCCCCTGCCTGCTGATCGGACAACTCGCCGTCAGCCACCGCCATGCCGGGCAAAGCGTCGGCAGCGGCCTGGTCAAGGACGCGCTGCATCGCTGTGTCGCCAGCGCCGACATCGTCGGCGGCCGCGCGGTGGTGGTGCGGGCGATAGACGCCGAGGCCGAGCGCAACTGGCAGAGCTGGGGCTTCATTCCCGCGCGGGACAATCCGTCGGTGCTCATGCGCTCGATCCAGGACGTGAGCCTCTGGCTGGCCGACAAAGGTCACTAGCTCCACGCGCGTAACGCCTCCGGCAGCGGCAGGGTCCGGGCGCGCCGGCCTGCGGCCAGCCGGGCTCCAGTCGCGGCGTCCCGCCGTTCCCCGAGCCGGCTTCGCCGCCTCGGCCTTCGGGCGACGATCCCTCGCGCAGGGCCAGAGGGAGAGGGCGGCCGGCGCGGGGCGGGGGACGCTGGAGAGAAGGGAAAGTCACCATGTCGATAATATTCATAGGCGGATCACGCGAGATATTCGAGCTGCCGGAACCTGCCATTGCTCGCATCGGCGCAATCGTTGCTGCCGAGCACGGCGTGCTGATTGGCGACGCGCCCGGAGCCGATGCCGAGGCGCAGGGCCTGCTCGCTGGCTACGGCTACGAGCATGTCGGGATCTCCCATGCCGGCAAGGAACCCCACAACAATCTGGGCGACTGGGCTGCCTACCATGTCCCGTCTCTTGAAGGCGCTCACGGGTTCCACGCTGCCAAGGACCGGGAGATGGCACGGCGCGCCGACTTTGGCATGATGGTCTGGGACGGCGCATCACCCGGCACGGCCGTCAACGTGCTTCGGCTCGCCATCGCGAACAAGCCGTGCGTCATTTACGATCTGGCCAGGGGCAGCATGGCGACCACGTACAATGTGCAAGACTGGTGCGCCATGCTCCGCCATGCCGGTCCGGACATTCGCCGCCAAGCCGAAGCCCGCATGATGCCGGACGAGCGTCTGGCATTGCCGGGATGATGTACGCGCGGTTCCGCCGACAGCCCGGGGGGCCGACCTCCGATATGCTTGATCCGGCCCCGCGCCGCCACCTCCACTTCTATGAACGGCATGAGCCGGCCCTTTCGAAACCGGCCCACGCGCAGAGCCGGCGTTGTGCAGGATGATCCTCCTGACGCTTCTCGCCTCTGAAGCAGGTGCAAGCGTGCCGAACAACATCCTGCTTGCTTGGTCATCCAACCTGGTTGCTAGGCACCGCCACCGTGGGGCGTGAAGTTCGCTGCCAGCCGGCTCCGATCTTGAAACCGCTGTGCCGCCATACCGAACGCGCAAGGCGGTTCACGCGCCATGCTGCTGTTCGACGTGTTGGCGATGCCGACGACATGACCCGAGAGGCTGCAGCATGTTCCTGCGATCCGGCAGCGTTGCGTCGGCGGTCTAGTCTATTGATGGCGGCCTGAGTTCTTTTCCTTCGGTCCCATCCGGGGCCATTCCCGTTTCATGTCGCCTTTGTAGACGACCGCCTGCTTTGTGCGGTCAACCCCCGTTGGGGGTACACTCGGCGAATATTCAGGAAAATTCGATTTCTGTTTTTGTCTGCGGACAGGCGAAGGGCCTGCCCGTTATTTCTAGGCAAATAGAATTTTCCAGAATTTTCGCCGAGATGACCGCAGCAGGACGGCCCTCTCCTTTGGCGCCATCGGGAATGGTCCCGATGCAACCGAAGGAGAACTACCATGGCCACCACGATCGCAAACCTCACCACCAAGTCCGACGGCTCGATGGAAGGCGTCTTTGCCACGCTCCGGGTCAACGCCCCGATCACCCTGATCCCGAACACCAACAAGTCTCGCGAGGACGCGCCCGACTACCGGATCGTCAACAAGCGCACGGGCTTCGAGATCGGAGCCGGCTGGCACCGCACCTCCCAGCGTTCGGGCGAGGAATACCTCTCGGTCAAGCTGGAAGCCCCGGAGATCGGCGTCATCTTCGGCAACCTCGCACCCGCCCCGGGCGGCGAGGAGAACAAGAAGGTCATCCTCTGGAACAACCCCCAGTGAGGCATCGGTGGCCGGCTCCGCAAGGGGCCGGCTTCCCCATCGGCAAAAGGAGGTTGCAATGAGCCGCTACACCATCACCGTCAGTGGCACCGTCACCGGACAGGTCCGCTCGGATCCAGACGCCGTCATCGGCTACGACCCACCGCTTCGGACCTACTTCCTGCACGCGTTCCCGCACGATGAAACCGACGAGCCCGGTCTTTGGCTTGGCACCCGCGATCGCGCGTTCGAAGCGCTTGAGGATCTTCGCCATGCAACCATCTTACACGGCTACGATCTCATGCCGCTGCCGGCGGATCTCGCGGCGAAACTCATCGGAGACAAGGCGGCTGTGGCTGATCGGGCGCCGCCTCAATGAGCCCGACTGGGCGAACGTGCCCCAAAAGCCCGGCGACGGAGCGCTCCGTCGCCGGGCTTTTCTCATGCAGAGTGGCTGGAGACCAATGTCTATCAGCCTCAGTGCGGCCGGTCGACAGCGAAACGGACGGGCGTCACGGAGAGAGTGGACGACGCTTTGAATTAGCGCCCAGGTGCAGCACTCGCCGCCGCCGATCATGGACGGATTCATTCGGCCCGTCGACGGCGACGACGGGCGCGGCAGTAGATTGTACCGACCGAAATCGCAGCACCTCGAGGAGGGGCAACAGCAAGGCCAAAATGTTTTCCGGTAACTCCTGGAGGCGGCGATCACCTGAGCAGGTTCTCGGCATGACCTTTTACGACCCCTGGTGCAGCAATTCGCCGCTGTCGATCATGCGCAGGTTCATATCGCCAGGCGTCTTGATGAGCAGTTGAGCGTTGAGAGCACGGAGGTCGCGCGGCTCGGTGCAGGCCAGCCAGGCGCGAAGCTTGTAGAGACCCGGCTGGAGATCGGCGCCAAAGATGAAGGAGACGCTTTTTTGCTCCCTGGCGGGCATCGGGATTTCGCCGTGCTGGGAGCCAATCGAGCGGTCTTCAAGCCAGAGCGAGGCAATGCAGCCGGCATTGACAAAGACGTTGGATCCGGTGGTGGCGCGGTATTCCACGGCGAGCTGCGTGCGGCCGGGCTCTGCAATCTTCAGCCAGCCCTGGAGTTCGACTGAGGTGAGGCCGGTGTAGAGCACACCGTTGCGCGACGGTTCACTGAGGGGAATGGCGCCGCCGATATAGACAAAGCTGCCGACGCTGTCGGCAGGGATATCTGGAAGATTGTCTTTTTTGGCCGGCGCGGCGCGGGCGATGGCGAGCGCGCCCCGCTGGTAACCTTGGCTTGCACCCCCTTCGGAGGAAGCCTGCTTCTTCGCGTCATCGTTGCCGGTGGCGGGCATGCTGTCGTTGCTCTTTGCCGACGCACCGCCCTGTCCGGTGATGCCGAGATGCTCGATCAGCGAATCGAGTTTCTGCTCGATGCGGTCCAACTGCTTCTGGGTTTCTGGCTGCCGGTCTTGCGCCAGTGCGAAGCCGGGGCCCTCAACGAAACTCAATGCTGCGATCCCAATCCCGAGCGCCAGCCCGCCCACACTTTTTCTTTGCATCATGGTGATGATCCTTCCATCGGCACGGTTCCAAAATTGTCGTGCGGCGCTGGCGCCACTTCTATCCCTTGTAGCGGCCGGCCTGGAGCGACAGCAGGCGTTTTCTCGTGCGCCGGCTCCAAGGTTGATCCAGGTGCGGGCGGTTCCGTCGTCTGCGACCCCGCGGCCGAAGACGCATTGCCCTGTTCGAAATTATCCTGATCCGTCGGCGGGGTGCTGGCGTTCTTTCCAGCGTCTGTGGGACGATCGTCGCGCTGGCCGGCGACATCCTGACCGATACTGACAGCCCGAAAGATCAAAGCCAGGACAGCGGCGATCGTGGCATAGCGGAACAGCAGATCGCGCCGGAACAGGGCGGGAACAAGTTTGAGCCAGCGTAGAAGTGTGGCTCGCACAGATGAGAAGAGCGTTTCAGCCGTCATGTGATTGACCCCTGCCGCTCGTATGTCGCCATCGCCGTCTCAATGTCTTCGGGCCCTATGGTCATGATGGCGTCGCGACCGGCATTTCCGACACCCTCACGCGCGAGGCGCATGGCCTGCGCCTCGCGCGTGCCTTCCCAAAGCGTGCGGATTGCGCGGGCATTGCCAAAATGGTCTCCACCTTCCGCCTCCATGCGGACGCAGGCAAGGTTGGCCTGGTCCTCGGCCGCGGCGTCGAGCACAAAGCCTTCGCGGTCGGCGAGGTTACGAAAAATCCCCGCCAGCTCTTCAGCCGAATAGTCCTCGAATATGATTGTCCTGGTGTATCGGGAGCGCAGGCCGGGATTTGAATCCAGGAAGCGGCGCATTTCGCCAGTGTAGCCGGCGGCGATGACACACAATCGATCCCGATGGTCCTCCATCAGCTTCAGCAGCGTGTCGATCGCCTCGCGGCCAAAATCGTTTTTTTGTCCCTCCGGCGCCAGCGCGTAGGCCTCATCGATGAACAGCACGCCATCGAGCGCTGCCTCGACGGCTTGCCGTGTCAGAATCGCGGTCTGGCCGACATAGCCGGCGACGAGCTGGCTGCGATCGGCCTCGACGACATGGCCGGATCTGAGGAGGCCAAGTGCGAAAAGAATCTCGCCCATGAGACGCGCCGCCGTGGTTTTCCCGGTCCCTGGATTGCCGAGGAAAATCAGATGCAGGCTTGGGGGGGCGGCGTTGATGCCGTGGCGCCGACGTTCCTGCTCGGCTTGCAACACGGCTACCAGTTTCCTGACCTCCGCCTTGACGGAGCGCCATCCGGTCATGGCGTCGAGTTCGGCCAGCACCTCATCGAGCGGCCGATGTTTTGACGTCCGGATGGGAAGAGCGGATTTGGTTTCAACGTCTCGCCGATCGTTCCCCTGCAAAAATTTCCGCGATGCCGGCAGGCCATATTTGTCGGCATGCGCCAGCCGCCAGCCCATGACGGTCATCGCGATGAGGAGGATAACGCCGGAATAGGCTTCCAGCAGCGCAAGCACGACGATCAGAACGGCAAGGCCAAGGATGATCGGGATCAGATCGCGCTGCATCTCTTGCTCAACCCGACTGGCTTTGGGGCGCGAAACGGTTGCGCTCGACGCGTGCGACCATTTCGGGCCGGCGAAAATAGATCGCGCGGCCGCAGCGCAGCGGTTGTCTGCCCTGGACGAAAACGAACTGCTCGTCCGCCCGGGCATCGGCGAGGATCTCGGAGACGGTAGCTAACCGCCGGCCGCGTTCCGATCTCTGCTCGGAGGCGCCGGTCGAGGCGGTGCCGATCTCGAGCGGCTTTGCGCTCTTGCCGCGGTTTTTTGTCTCGGAGCTCAGCACGACGCCATGTTCGCCCAGCGCTTCGGAGACAGCGCGAGCCTGGTCGAGCGAGCTGATCGCGGCGTATGATCGCCAGGAAGCGCTTTCGAACCAGGCGCTCTTGCCGCCATCGCCCCATTGTTCGCGCAGCTGGCCTTCGGACTGATAAAGCATGACCAGCGTGATGCCGTATTTGCGACCGGCATCGCGGGCGCGGGCGAGTGAGGTCATGTAGCCAAGACGGGCGACCTCATCGAGCAGGAAGACGACGCGTCCGCCTGGCGAGACGCCGTCGGCCTCATAGACGGCATTGAGCAAGGATCCGACAACGACACGAGCGAGCGCTGGCGTCGATTCCAGCACCTTCATCGGGATGTTGATAAAGAGGTCAAGCTTGCCGGAAACGAGATCAGCAGTGCGAAAACTGTTGCCCGACAGCAGTTTTGCGTAGGCGGGATTGGCGAGCCATTCGGTCTGCTCGCTCATATTGCCGTAAACACCGGAGAACGTCTCGGCCACCAGTCCCATCAATTGGCCGGCGAGATGGCGGGCGCGATGCGAGGAGGAGTGTTCAAAAATGCGGGCTAGCTCGTCCCGCATTTTTGCCTCCGGCAAGGCGAGCCGTTGCGCCAGAGTGACGAGATTGCGTTTGTCGTCGGACAGATTTTTGTCGAAGACGATGTCGGAAAGCAGGGTCTCGACGATGGCCTTGCCGCGGCCCTCGAAGAAGGCTTTGCCGGAGGTGCCGTGCGGCGCATCACGGGTGGCGGTGTGTTTCTCGCCGCAGATCCAGTCGACAACCGAGCGGATGTCGCCGTCGAAGAGGGGCGAATCTTTTGCCAGCCAGTCGAGCGCATTGAAGGCTCCGGTCCCCTTCATCGGGTCGATTGAGATGACACGCCGGCCCATCGCCGTGCGTGCGCCCGTCAGCATCGGCGCCAGCTCGGAGGAGGGATCGAGGGTGACAATCGACCCGCGCCAGGTGAGCAGTGTCGGCACGCAGACGGAGACGGTTTTGTAGGCGCCCGAACCGGCGAAGACGAGGCCGTGGGTGCCGCCCCAGGAGAGATCAAAGGTGAGTAAAGGCGACCTGCCACCCTTGCCCCATGTTTTTGGATCGCGCGGATCAAACTTTTGTCCGCGCCGGGCCGGCGCATCCTGATCGACGCGGTAGGCTTCGCCGATGACGACGCCGCCACGCGGATTGGCTGGCGACTTGGCCGAACCGCCGAACAGGTTTTGTGACTCGCGAATGTCCATCCAGTCGGCGTGGCCAAAGATATCAGAGGAGGCACGCTCAACCGGCTTGACGCTTTGGGCGTGCAGCGATTTTCCCATCAGCACCCTGACGCCGGCCGTGGTCGCGAGAAAGCCGACAACCCCGGCATAGAAGATGGTCGTGTCCGCTGCGTTCAAAATGGCGGACCAGGCATGGGCTGGCCGGTTGCCGAGCAGTCGTGTCGCTTCCGGCCAGACAGTGAAAACCGTTGCGGCGGCCATGCCCAACACGCCGGCGATGGCAGTGAGGGGCAGCACCATACCGGATCGGCGCATCAGGAGAGCCGCCGCCATTGTGATGGCCGGTCCGAGCAGCGCGATCGATGGCCATGCCGCGTAACCAAGTCTGTAGATTACTGATGCCGGCGACAGACCAGTCCGATACCATTCGAGCAAGGCGTCGCCCCACAGCGTGTGGGCATAGCGCCAGGCGGGATACCAAATGACGAGTGGCAAGATGGCGAAGGCTGCCTTGAACAGCGTCTTGACGAGATCGTACGACAGCCGACCGAACATCTTGTCCCCCGGCGTCAGCGCTATGAGCGTTCAGATTTTCGGCCGCGATCCGGCTCCCGATCGGGCTGCTCGGTGGAATGAATGCGCCGCACGCTGCCGTTCTGCTCGGCGGCAAGTGCGGCGACTGCGTCGTGATCGGCCAGCCCTTCCCAGTGCTGCATGACTTTGCTCCAGCGCAGGCCGGCGCCGCGCAGGCGAGTGGCGAAGGGGGTCGGCAGCGGAGCAGGGAAGGTGATGGTCAACGGTTCGTGCGTTGCGTCCTTGCCGACCGTTTCCCGATCGAGCGCGGTTTTGCCGGTCTTGATCCATTCGGTGAGTTGCGCCTTGTCGCGCACGCCCTCGGCCAGCGACAGCAGCCCGCCATAGAGGGCGGCTTCCTCGAGATCGATCAATCCGGCCCGTTCGATGAGGGTCCCGGCCTCGACGAGGCGGCGGGTGCGCTGCTTGCGCTCGTCCGCCTTGAGCCTAGCTTCCTGTTCGGTGAGTTTGGCCCGCTGCTGCTCCAGGCGGCTCATGCGTTCGGCAAGCGAGGTGCGGGCCATGGCGAGAATCTCCGTTTTTTCCCCGTCCGCCAAGCCCGAAGGGATTGTGCCAGCCGGCGCGAGGCTCTTCAACCCCCTTTTGTATATGCCGGAGGCTGCAACCAAGGTTCCTTGGCGTTTTCCGCAGTAAGCATCCGCCAGAGTGCCAACCGTCTGTCGTCGATTAGCCGATTGATGGATTTTTGCAGACGCAATATGCATTCTTCGAATGCTTGCTTGCGCTGGCGCGCGAGTGATGGCATCCTGCGGCAATGGCTATCGCTTTCGCCCGTGCCCGATACATCTCCCGATCCGACGGCGGCAGCGCGGTGCGCTCGGCCGCCTACAACGGCCGCGAGGCGATCAAGGCGCAGCGCACCGGGGAGGTGTTTTACTTCAAGCACCGCGAGGCGCCGGAGCATCACGAGGTGCTGTTGCCGGAAGGGGCGCCGTCAGAGCTGGCCTCAAGCGATGCGCTGTGGAATGCGGCCGAGGCCATGGAAAAACGCAAGGACGCGCAGCTGGCGCGCGAGCTCGTGCTGGCGCTGCCGGCCAATCAAGAGCTTGATCATGACGACCGGGTCGAGCTGGCGCGGTCGTTTGCGCAAGAACATTTTGTCTCAAAGGGGCTGGCGGTGCAGCTGGACGTTCATGCGCCGCATGGGGCGGAGAGCGAGGGCGAGCGGGCCAATTACCATGCGCATTTGTTGATCACGACGCGGCGTCTTGGGGAGGAAGGGTTTGCGGCAAAAAAAGCGCGTGATCTCGATCCCGTCATCAAGCGGGGCGGGGGCCGGGCGATCGTGGCGGAAGGCGAGGCGTGGGGCGCGCTGTGGCGCGATCATCAGAACCGCTATTTTGCCGAACAGGGGCTGTCGATCCGGGTGGATGCGACGAGCGCGGTGCCACAGGAACACATCGGACCGATCCGCATGCGCACGCCGGGTGCGGAGGCCAATGTGCGGGCCGAGCATATCAGGCGGGCGAACGAAGAAGCGGCGCGCGATCCGGAGCATGTGCTGGCTGTTCTGACGCGCAACCAGGCGAGTTTTTCCGAGTACGATCTCGATCGGCATCTGAAAAAACACATTCTCGATGAGAGCGAACGAGCGGATGTGAAGGGCAAAGTACTCGGCCGTGACGATGTGCTGGCGCTGCATGACCGGGAGACAGGCGAGAGTGTGGGTCGCTGGACAACGCGGGCGGTGCGCGACCAGGAGGTTTTGGCACTTGCTGATGGACGGCGCGTGGCCGGAGGGTCCCATCGCGATGTTGGGGCAAGGGCGCGCGAGCGGCTCGTGTCCGTGCAGGAACTGCGGCCGGATCAGTTGGCCGCGTTCGATCATGCGACGGGGTCCGGCGGGCTAAAAATAGTCGAAGGCCGGGCCGGGACGGGAAAGAGTTTTGCGCTTGGCTCCATCCGCGAGGCGCATGAAGCGGCCGGCTATCGCGTGGTCGGCCTCGCGCCGACCAATGCGGTGGCGCAGACCATGAAGGAGGACGGGTTAGCCAGAAGCTCGACCGTTCATGCCGAACTGTTCCGGCTGAAGAACGGCCGCGCGCAGTGGGACCGGCGCACTTTGGTCGTGGTCGACGAGGCGGCGATGATGGACGCCAAGGTGACCGGCGAAGTGTTGCGCGAAGCGCGGCTGTCGGGCGCCAAGGTTGTGCTGGCCGGGGACGACCGGCAGCTCGGCTCGATCGAGCGCGGCGGGCTGTTCACCGAGCTGAAGAAAGAGCACGGCTCGTCCGAGATAACCCAGGTGACACGCCAGAAGGTCGACTGGCAGAGAGAGGCGGCACGCGATCTGTCGGACGGTCGCTTCGAAGACGCGCTCCGGGCCTTCGCCCGAAATAAGGCGGTGGTATGGACGTCGAAGCAGGATGAATTGCGAGAAAAACTGGTCGAGCGATGGGCCAAGGATTCTGCTTCCAATCCGTCTGCATCGCGGTTCGTGTTTGCCTATACCAACAAGGATGTCGATGCGCTGAACAAGGATCTGCGCGCGGTCCGTCGCGAGCATGGTGAGTTGGGTAAGGATTTTGTGTTTACGACCAAGCATGGCGAGGCCGCGTTCGCTGTCGGTGACCGGGTGCAGTTCACGGATACGCTGAAAGGCGCCGGCATCTACAATGGCAACGCCGGGACCATCACCGGCATCGACCGGAATTTTGGCCGCATCAGTGTCTCGCTTGATGCGGCGGCAGGCCGGAAAGGGCGAAAGGTCGAGTGGTCTGCGTCGGAGTTTTCTGGATTCCGGCACGGCTATGCCGGCACCATCTACAAGGGCCAGGGCAAGACGCTCGATCATACCTATCTCATGCACACGCATCACTGGCGTGCCGCCTCGAGCTATGTGGCGCTGACGCGGCAGCGTGAGAGCGCGACGATCTTCGTGGCGACGCAGACGGCGCGCGATTTGCGGCAGCTCGCCCGCCAGATCGGCCGCAACGAGATCAAGGCGGCGTCAGTGGCTTATGCAACGCGCGATGAACTCAGCGCGGAACAACGGGCGAAGTTAGACGAGGGACGGGCGGCGGAGAACGCTCGGCCAGCGTTGCATGTTGGGCAAGCTCAGAATGGCCGGGAAAAGGAGGAGCAGCCGATGGCTTCAGTTGTCGAGGAGGCACGCGCGGGCATGCGTCAGGTAGATCCGCGCACACCGGAAATGCAGCCCGGCGCCATTGCCAACGACGCGGAGAGCCAGCGTCGGCTTGAGCATCGAGGCGCGACGCCTGAGCCCGTCGTGGCGCCGAAGTCAAAAAAGGCAGGAGACAGCGATCGTCGTGGGCCAGCCGATGATCGGGCCGTGGCAGGCAAGACCGAAACTCGGCAGTCTGTTCCAGATGCCAGAAATGAAGAGGGGTTGCCCAGCACCACAGCCGACCGGCCAGCGGACGTGAGGGTGCTGATAGTTGCATTCCAGGATGTGAATGCTGATGGCGTGCGCCGCGACAGCTTTGGGCGATCGATCGACGAACGGAGCATCGCCGTCGCTGTCAGTCGCGATGCAGATGTACAGCGCGAGCGCGACGCTCGCTCAATCTATCTGGAGACCGCCTATCGTGATCCGAAAGCGGCAACCCAGCGTCTCGATGACATCATCGCGCGAGACGGGCCGACAAGTGCTGCGCGACGTCTATCGGCGGATACCAGCTTGGTCGGCGAGCTGCGGGGCAGGGAAGGGTTCTTCGCCGGCGCCAGGGCGAGGGAAGAGCGGACCGAGGCTCAACAGGCCGCCGCCGCGATTGGCCCGAACATTGTCCGGACCGCCGAGTACGAGAACCGGGCAGCACAGGCCTATCGCAGTGATGTGGAAAAGCGGATGAGGGCTGATGCGGTGGAGGTAAGGGATGTTTCGGATCGGGCGAAAGCCGCGCTCGGAAAAATTGCAATGGCCAAGGATGATCGCGAGCGGGCCGAAACCTTCAAGATGGTGTCAGCCGATCAGGTGGTCAGTCGGGAGATCGCCACCTTCAGGAAATCGATTGAAGCCCGTTTCGGTGAAGACGGCGCACGCGAAATCGCTCGTGCGACAGCCTCGGGCAAATCGTTTGAACATCCATCCGTGCCGAAATCCGATCAGGTCAGGTTGGGCGAGGCCGCGGCTCTCTATTCCGCAGCCCGATCTGGTGAAGTCGCGTCCAGACAAGAGGCCGAAACTGAACGTCTTGCAGCGCGAGAGTCTCAGTCGACACGGCTGAAGCAGTAGGGAAGCGCCGGGGAAGGCCGGCTGTCGTTATCCCGTCGGCGTCGCAGGCCGCGGCGAATGACTACTCTTTAAGCAAGGTGGTCGTTCATTGTCACAAGTGGCCCGGTACAGTTCAGAGCTGCAGATCCGCAATCGGCGAGTTGCCAAAGATGCTCTTGTACTCTCGGCTGAACTGCGAGGGCTGAGGTCGCGCGATGCACCTTCAGGAGCCGGGCGACCTCGGCCGGCTTGATATCGTCGTTGATGAGCTGTCGCGCATGCGCGACCTGGTCGGGGGAGGGCAGGGGAGGGACCGAACCGCATCCCGCGCGCCCTGGCCGCGATCCGGCGCGGAGCCATCAAATAGCTCAAACTTCGCTAAAGTCGTAGCGAAACCCGCGAACCTCCCAAAGCTCTGACAGGGTCGGGGTTTCTTTCAAAAAACGAAGAACCTTCCGAGCCGCGATCAAATTGTAGGGGAACATTCCAATAGATGAGTGCCCACAATTCAGCCGCACGACCTCAGGTGGAAGATTGCACTTCGCCAGCAACTCAATGAGACGCTCAGAGCCTCCTGGGCGGGCAACCGTATCGTCCTTACCGAGCAAGAACATCAAATCCAGACGAGGACGTGTAAGGCCGAAAAGATGCTTCTCTAGATCGATGAGACCCCAAGCGGTTCTTAGTCCTTCCAGTGACATGGACGGTTCAATACGACCACGTAAGGCCGTCATGGTCTCCGCAGTCCAGACGAGATCAGCAGGGCTTCCCGGCGATACCATGAGAACCGCCTTATCAACCTTCTGCTCTTGGGCAGCAACGAGACCCGCAACAGTGCCACCCAAACACATCCCTACAACCGAGATTTTCTGATACCCCTGACTATAAAGCCAACGAACAATCTTACGGCCATCTAGGACAGCCTGTCTCATCGACTGGACAGTGCGCCCTAAATTCGCGTTGAAAAGCTTTTCCTCAGAATAGTCATTCGAAGCCCGCCCAAAATGATACGGAAGTGTAGCTTCAATAACCGTTATGCCCTTTCCAGCGAAGTATTTGGAAAATGCCGGATACCGGCTCCGAGCATACCAATGATGAAACACAACAAGCGCATGTTGTTTCAATCCACTGTCGGTAACAACGCATTCAAACGTGTTGTTCGCCTCGTCTTCAGTTGAAATATCAGATTGGAAGGTAACACTATCCGCTTCTTCCCTTAACGGAGCAGCCGGCAATATAGGCGCGAAAAACACCTCGCCTTTGGAAATTTCATTGAAGACCAATTCGTCAGAACCATCATGAAAAAATGGAATCAGCTTATCATGAATACGCCTCTGACGTTCTAATGATCTCAGGATGTGCTTACGATCATAACGGCGCGCTAGATAACGGAACATTTTCTCTCCTTTTTCTTTGCAGGTTGGAAACCTTTCATCATGAAACCAAAGCTGAAACCCCGCCGTACTTCATTCACCAGACAAAGGGGCGGCTGGACATCCCTCCACACTATTTACCGCCCGATAAAGGGTTGCTCGATGCACGTCGGAATGGGGCTGCCAGGTGCTCCTATGTCTATCCGGCGACTGGCAGGGTACCCCCTCGTGCCATCCGCCAATTTACAAGTTGATTGCGGCGATGGAAGCCCCGGGTTTTAACTGGCCATCTGTCCGCAAGCCAACTCAAGCGCCGCGAAATTTGAGAAGTATGAGGATTGTCCGTCTGGCTGGCAAGCGGTTGGCGCCAACTCCGACCGGCCCGGACTGGGTCAAGAACGGAGCATCTGGCGCATCTCATCCGATAGGCTCACGTTGCCCGTCGTTGTGAAAGACAGCGGCCTCGGCGGGTATCATGGAGACGGATCTCGACAGGTCCAAATCGAAATCGACGGTAAGGTGGTTGCAGCAACAATCCAAACCGCGGGGAACGATCGAGGGCAATCCCTTGGGAATGGCCCCACCTACTACGCCATCCCTCGACCGGTGCGCGGAAATCCCTGGTTCATCGAGTATGATGACGCGAACGGCGTGCGCCAGAAAAGCTGGTTCAATCTCAACATGCCACGAGCCAGGCGATCACGCAGGACGAGGTACTATGGGGTCGTAATTCAGGGAGGTTTGTAATGTTCAAGGCGCTTCTCCTGTCCACTGTGATTTTGAACACAGGCGCAGTGTTGACGGCGGCTGGTCAGAGCGACAAGCCGCGATCAAGCGTGGACAATCCTATGTGGCCCGCTTCACTGAAATGGGACTGCAGGACGGCTGCCAAAATCGTGTGTGAGCGTGATGGCGGTTGCTCAGTGGCTGAGGAGCACACTGGTTTTGTGCTGAACTACGGCAGCAACGAAGCTGAGTTCCCGGCCAGCAATGTCAGGATCAAACGCCACTATCAACAGACCGTGCAGGCAAGTCCTTTGCAGCAGGAAGCTAAAGTCGAACTGGCCGACAATCGCGTCTTTGGCTGACGGCCGTGGATGCCAGCCGCACTTATTCGAAAGCGTGGGTCGGCGCACTGAGTGAGTTGAAGGGCGGCGCGGTACTCATGGAATCTGAGGGCGTCTATTGCATGCCGCACAAGTGAGTGCGCCGAGAGAGCAGGCGAGCGAAGCCGATGGTCTGACCTGGGACGCCGACCCCCGGGCGTTCCAGAAAAAGTGGGTCATCCCGTCCGGTTTCATTAGACGATGAGACGATCTTAAGTAAAAATGATCTTCTGAAACGGAACGTCGAGTAGGAGTTACTGATGTAGAACTGATCTGCTTGCCTCTCGACAACCAGAAGACTTGCAGCGAGTGTCAGGCATACGTGGGATACTTAGAAATGTCAACTTCGTCTGATGAAAGTCGCGTAATCTATCTTATGGAACTTCGATTTCGTTAAACTGAAGCACTACACAAATCTGAACGACGTGCCGTGATGTGGTGCGTGATGGCCCGCGGCCGGGCGCAATCCCGAAGCTGTACGCGAAAATCTCGTGGCGCCAACGATGCTGTCTATGGAATCGCGTCAAATCACCAGTACATACATCGGCTATTTGGGGTTCGCCTCAAGCTTTTCATCCCCAGAAGAATTGCCTCCCAGGTGCGGCTCGATAACCGAAGCTTGGCGATCCTATTCCACATCCGAGATACCTCCTCAGAACATGATCGATAATAGTGTTGCAGACGCGCCACCGCAATTGCTTGCCGCGATCACCTCCGAGAGCGCATCCGAGGATGCTCATTCCGACGACGTACATCGATAGGGCGTAGCGAGGATCGACCCGCCTCCGCCAATCGGACCGAGCGTACACCCGATCAGTGATCCTGAAACCGATCGCGGGCAGGAACTGCTGGAGAGAGCCATCCGA
>NZ_JAMYPX010000035.1:0-41707 GCF_040320585.1 Mesorhizobium sp. M0663 | reverse complement strand
CGATGATGGCTCATACTGTCGCTCATAGGATTCTCCGCATGATTCATGCTGAAAATGAGCGATCAACCGCCTGCACGCTACGTGGGGATGCCTACGCGCTTACACCTTATCGAGCAGTGAAGGAAATGCATCGCACATTGCGCGGCGAACGTGCTCCGCAGGGATTTCCGGCAGAAGCTCTTGGTTGCGGTCGGGCCGAGCAAGGGGCGAGCTTCTTGCCGGGCCTGCGCCAACACCAGAGTGAGTTCGGGGCGGAGACAAGCTGTAGAACCTCGCCTGCTTCGAATGCTTCCCGTAACGACACGAAAACTCATTCCCGACCGCCTGTGCCGATGATCTCCGGGGATACGCCACGACGCCTGCTTGATTTATGCGGGAGTCTCCCGACTACGTTGCTAGATGGGTAGCACGCCACAACTTGAGACGGTTTTGATCGAGATGATTGTCCAAGCTGCAGATTTTCCGCCGGCCAGCTTCGATTCCGTAGCAGGCGACTGCGCCGATAAATCTGGAGGCCGAATGCTCTTCAATGTTCGCGTTGACAGCCATGTGGATGTTCAGCGAGTTGCGCCCTCGCGAGCAAATCTGACGAGGGAATGACTCCTTTGCTTTTTTCTGCTGTTGGATCGTACGGGGACGTCGATCAAGATCATGAGGTGCGGGTTGAGGACTACCCGTTGGTAGTCTCCATCGCCGATTGGGCCAATCAGCCCCTTCACTCGCAAGCCATTACCAGCGTCAATGTCGAGGTTACCCTGCTCCTGGACTCTGTCGCATCGGAAGCACGGCCGGATTAGCTGAATTGCGGACTCAGCCGATGTTAGCGGGGCCTACGCGTTATGAACGGGCCCGCACTCCTCCTGCTGCTTTGTGCATTCCACACTGCCTTTTTATGCGACTTTCGAAGCACAAAGCATGAACATGGAGGTCGCATAGGTGCTTTGACGGTCGACTGCTCTGGGGCCACTTTCGCGCCACCAATAGAAATTAAGTCGGAATTAGAGCCATCTTCACCTTGCCCCGACCAATCAGCTTGGAGAAACGACGATAGTCCGAATGTTCGAACCGCCAGCGGCCGGCGGCAATCGCGGGATGCACGCCAGCTTTCTGCGCCGCCTGCAACACCTCCTCCGTGCTGCTGCCCCTGTCGATCCCCTTCCACATGGCAGGAGGGATAAGAGCGTGCCGTGCAAACGAGTCCGCCTCCGCTTCGATGGTTTCCGAACTCGCCACATCCAGATCGTCCAGAATAACCTGTCGATCAGTGCTCAAGTGACGAACCACATGGGCGAACTCATGCAACAGCGTAAACCAGAAATTGTCCAATCGATCGTGACGCAAGGTTAGTGCAATCACCGGAACACCATCGCTGCGGCACATCGCTGCCCCGTCGAGAAATGTTCCCGGCAGGTGCTCCAATATGACCAATATTATTCCCATACGATGTAGCGCAGCGACGATCTGATCCTGCCAGTCAGCCAACAGGCTCAGCTGTGCCAGTTGCCGCGCCGCTTTCTCTTGATCGCCGATCTTAGTTTTTTTGACATTTATCTTTTCTGCACGAACTAATACGGCTGCGCACCATGCTTCGAGTGCCGTCATGTCCGTCTTGGCGTTGGTGCGCTCAGTCCTGGTCTTGCGCAACATGGCGATTGCCGGAGTAGAGGCCTTCGAACGCGATAAGAAGCCGGCGAGACTCTCCTTCGTTTTCATCACGCCAAGCGTACGAAGCTTTCCTTCGGCTGCTATCGAGGTATTCGACGAGCCGGCCGCAGGCTCGTGCTTCGACGAGCCAATCAGCGAAGTGACGGGAATGCTTAGATGCTGATGTAGTGCCCTGATCTGATCGACCGTGGGCTGTCGCTGACCGTTGAGTATCTCGGATACGCGCGATTTACTTCCAAGGTATGGAATCAGATCGCGTTGTGACAATCCCTCCTGCGCCATGCGAAACTTGATCGCTTGGACAGGCGTCGGTGCCTCAATGGGATGCCGGGATCGTTCCCAGCGTTCGATGACGGCCTGCAGCACTTCGAGCTCGTCGCGGTCTTTCGGGCTTTTGTGCCCGAACAGCGCAGTGGCACGCTTGAGTGCCGATTGGTAGTCTTCCTCACTGCGTATAGGTCGAACTGTCATGTCACCTTGCTCCCTGCCTTGGTCGTGGCGCGTGCCCCAGTAGTCGCGCCCGCATATTCGATGAGAACTATCTGCGCCTCGCAGTCAGCGACGAGATCGACCCGATAGTCAGCGTTGAGTGGGATTCGGACCTTGATGCCTTTGATCAGGGCTGACGGATAAAATTCCGCGATTTCAGCCATCGAACGCCATGACCCGGCCTCAAGTTCGGCAACGAGCGCCGGTACGGCTCCATCAAGGTCGCCACGGGTACGACGCGCAAGTTCGCGCAATCTCGATATCCCTATCAGCTTCATGGCAAACCGCGGCTCCAATACAAAATGGTTCCCAAATGTGGGACGACTATTGCACTTGACCTCACGCTATGCCATATCGGAATTAGTGGTTCCCGGAAGTGGGACTAACATGCAACGACGCTGGGGCCAAGGGGTTTGCTCCGCCCTCCCCTGCGCAGATTCGGGGCGACAACAATGGAGTTGGCGAATGTCTCAGGACAACAAAAGCCCCGGCGAGAATTCGGGAAAGGATCATAACGACGACGATGTCGTGCTCGAGATCGCAACGCCGAACGGCGTATTCCGCGGCACGTTCGACAAGAACGAAAAGGTGGAGAAAGTGATCAAGGAAGTGGTGAAGGACCGCGACCTCGCCGAAGGCGACGCCTTCGAGCTCTACTACGGGGACGTCCACCTCGAGCCTGTCAACCGTCCGCTGGTGAGCTTCGGGCTCAAGAAGGGCAGGTACAAGTTGACGCTGGTCGCCACTGGTTCCGGGGTCTGATCGTCATGAGCACCCCCGCTGCCCTGCTGGTGAAGGTTGAACTCGACGCGCTTAAGGAGAATGCCAGCCTTATGGGCTGGTCGATCGAGCAGATCGATGACCTGACCTTCGTCCTCGGGCTCCCTGCTAAGGACGGCTTGACCTACCACCTGCGCGTGAGGTGTGACGGCTATCCTGCCACACCTCCTGCCTGGCACTGGTTCAACCCGGCGACCGGCAGGATCGACAACCGGCCGGATACGCCGCGCGGCGGCAATTTCCTGCACGGTAACGGCGTGATCTGCGCGCCATGGAATCGCCTCGCCTACAAAACTGTCGATTCCCGCGGACCGCATTCGGATTGGCAGATCGGCGCCTGGCAGAACAACGCATACACGAGGGCGTGCCGCACCTTGGGTGCCATGGCCCTGCGTATCGCCTGCGAACTGATGAAGAGCTACGAAGGCAGGCTGGCAGCATGATCCCCGGTTGGCTCAAGCGTGTTCTCGGCCGAAAGCCAAAGAGCATTGCAATTTCGCCACAGCCGGCCAGGTTGCTGGTGACCACGGATGCGCTCCAAGACTTGATGGCCGCGCTGGTCCGGTCTCAACAGCAGCGGCATGAGGGGATCGCCTATCTGCTCGGCCGGACCGACGGTGCCGTCACTCTTGCCGTAGCGGTCTTCGCGCCGGAGGCGCGGACGACGGCGGGCAGTTTTCATGTTCCGCCTCGCGCCATGGTGTCCTGCATGCAGGCGGCGGCGCGGTTCGAGTTGCAGGTGGTAGCCCAGGTCCACACCCATCCGAGCCAAGCCTTCCATAGCGATGGCGACGTCGAAGGCGCCAAGATCCGTTACCCGGGATACGCCTCACTCGTGCTGCCTGATTATGGACGGTTTCTACCCTCGCTGGCTGGCGCCGCCGCCTATCTGTGGCAGAAGCCGCACGGCTGGATCGAGCTTTCGGACGACGACATCATTATCATTCCGGCAGGCGGGCCATGGACCAGCAACAGTTTTACGACCGATTGAACGATCGCATGCTTCGCTACGGCGCGTCGCCACTCGACCAAACGCAGGTCGTCGCGATCACCGCGTCGCCCGATTACCTCGCCAGTTACGATGGGCAAGTGGCAGCGCTCGTCGCCTGCAACCTGTTGGGACGGCTGTCACCCTCGGTGCAGGTAGGCTTCCCGGACATACCTATCCACCCGCGCCTTCCATGGGCCGGCCGTTCGCTTGTCGAGCATGCCCTTGATGGAATGAGAGCCGCCGACTCGTTCGGCAGCTACGGCACACGCCAAGTGACCGCAGGCGATTTTCGCTTCCATCTCGGACCCGACGGCCACAACACTGTGATCCACGGCTCTGGGTGGAACGCCTACATTGGTCCGGGGCCGTCGCCGCTATCCCCGATCGAATCGGATGTCGGAATAGGCGCGGCGCTGGCCGTGGTATTGGGTGCCGCGCATCTGTTCTGCACCCGCTTCGGCGCCATGACCGAGTCCTTCACCTGCAACGCTTGGGATTGGACCGATGTCCCCAAGCGGGTGGAATTCTCCCCAGTCGAGGTCTCGCTAGGCCACGTCATGACTGCAGGGCTCGGCTCGGTGGGGTCCGCCGCCAACTACTTTCTGGCGCTTGCGACGAGGGACTTCCGCGCAAGCCTCATCGATCACGACGGGATCGGAATCCATAACATCACCCGCTCACCCATCTTCACAGATGCCCATGCTAAGGTCGACATGGCCAAAGTCGACGCCGTCGCCGCCTTTCTGCGCCGAGCCGGTGTCGAGGACGTAGCGGTCGACGCGGTCGCCTTGCATGAGTCCGCGCTCTGGAGTCTCCGTCAGGCCGGTTCGACGGACATTCTGATCTCGGCCGCCAACGAGTTCAACGTGCGCTACCATATCGAGATGGGGTTCCCTCCGATCCAGTTCTACGCCACCACGGGTCGGAATTGGCAGGCGACCTTGATGCGGCATGTACCCGGAGCGAAAGCGTGTTCGCTCTGCGTGTTCCCGCCCGACGAGAAGTACGCTCCAACTACGTGCGCCACAGACGGGTCCACCGCGTCCCAGACGACGGTCGAGGAAAAGCGCACCGACGCGGCTCTGCCCTTCCTCTCCTTCGCCGCGGGTCTAATGACCGCAGCAGAGGTTCTCAAGCTAAACGCTCCCGGTTACCCGTTCTCGGCCGAACGAGTAATGCTTGGCCTCAAGGGCCGGCCGCTGTTGATCGGCACGCCGATTCCGCATCGTACTGGCTGCCTATGCGAGGGTCGTGACAAAAGCGTGCACAAAGCCGCAGTCGCGGGCTCGCGCTATGTTGTGTTCGTAGGCCAGGCGGAAGTCGGGCGATAGCCGCAGGAGCTCGAGGACCAACCGTCAAGAAATGAGCTGGGCCGATGGACGGCAACGGGATCTTGTGAAAAGCGGGCATTTTGGTCCGGGAGCGATGTCCACCGAGCCTCTCGGATAGACCTTCAAGAACGTGACGGGCTGCAAGTTTCCACGAGTTCTCGTTGATCCGTTCGCGGAGGCTCGATTCTTAGGGGAAGGCGGTATTGCTAGGGCCTTACCCCAAACCGCAACGTCGTTCGCCTCTTGCACTGAGAGAGTTTCAAGTTCCCGCCTTGACGTTGCAATGCACCGACAAGAACGATACTGCAGTCTTCGGGAGGGGGACATGCAGTGCTACCAAAAATTCGGCTTCTGCAGATCGGCGACATCCACCTAGTTTCCAACGCTGGCAATAAGGCCTTCGTGGACGATAAGGACACAACGTTTCCGCTGAACCTGAAGAACATCATATCGCGCAGCCCAATAAAGACCGTCTTCCGGCGCATCTTTGAGATCATAAAGGAACAAGATATCGATGCCGTCCTTTTCATGGGCGACCTGACCGACTATGGCAAGCTTGACGGCTACGCGGCCTGCGCAAACTACATCGCCAGTGCGCTGCAGATCGGGTCAAATGGCCTTTTTCGCGATATCCCGGTCGGGATTGTTCCCGGAAACCACGACATCAACCGCACTCTTGCCCTTAAACCAGGCATTAGTACCAAGTTCACGCCACTGGTGGAGGCCTTAATCGCGGCGGGGCTGCCCGCCTTGCCGATCAACAAGGCGATGCATCGATCGCTCGAAAAAGAGAATGCTCGCATAGAGCTTTTTCTTCTCAACAGTTGCTGGGGCTGCGGCGAAGAAAGCTACATTCCGCCCGAGTTTCGCTTCCAGATTGCCGAGGCAATTAAAACTGTCATGAGCGGGCCTGATTCGGACGCCGCGATGCGGGCTTACTACGATCGCCAGTTGGACACTCCTGCGATCTCCGAGGAAACGATCGAGAGTGTTGTAACGAAAATGGAAGCCCTATCGGGGGGCGCCATTCCGGTGCTCGTCGCCCACCACAATTTGCTTCCGCAAAGGCGGCCGCGTCTTGCGCCCTATACCGAACTCGTCAACGGCGGTGCGCTGCGTGGCGCTCTCGGAGAACTCGGGCGGCCGGCGATATATTTGCACGGCCATATCCATGAGGATCCAGTCGAGGTTTTGCAGCTTCCGGGCGGCTTCCCCGTTGTCTCGATCAGTGCCCCTGACATTCCGAAGGGCTTTAATTTGGTCGATATTCTTTTCGGCGAGAACACGGCTCCGCTTGCCTGTCACATCACTCCCTACCGGGTCGACAAATCAGGGATCTTGAAGCGGGAAACCGCCATATCGATCGCCCTTGGGCGTAGACGCAGCTCCGATCGCAACACCGGTATTATTTATGGAAAGGTGCTGGAAGTGGGGCAGATGTATTGGCCAGAGCTGACAAAACATTTTCTGAACGAGGCGAACGGCTTGGATGAACGACGACTGACGATCATCGTCGAGGAGTTGCAGGCTGAAAGTAGTATCACGATCGACAACTACGATCTTTCGCCGACGCATTGGATTTTAAGAGCGGAGAAGTAGGTGGCAGCCGTCGTGAACCCTTTCCGACCGACGCGGTGGGAGCACGAGAGCTCCGGCTCTCCCCTAATATGGTTTACGCCGACCGCGGCACATTTGGCCGCCGACAAATCGGTGTTCGTTTATGGAAGCCGGGGCAGCGGCAAGACTACGCTTCTTCGGAGCATTTGCTGGGAGGATCTGTTCTCCAATCCTTCACTGCGAATCCAGAAGACCATCTCGGACTTCAACCACATTGGCGTCTATATACGCCTGCCGGATCATGTTTCGGGCTCGATGGGCTATATGCGCTGGTCCGAGATCTTTCCGGACTCACCGCGTCCTGATTACGAGTTCTTCCGCTTCTATTCCCTCGCGCTCGAATTAATTGCCGTCGAGAAGGCACTTTCTGCAGCCCATACCTTACGCGTCGAGGACGTCTTGACGCTGTCGGCTGGCAGCGAGCTTTCAATTGTCGCAGACACGACGGCGGAGTTTCCAGAAATCTTGTCCTTCACAGAGCAGCCCCCAAAGACGTTTGTCGACCTTTCGCGAGCGCTTCGCAATATGGTCAGGCGAATGAACGAAGCCTGCGGCCGCGGTTACGTCAAGAGTCTGGTCGAAAAGCTTCCGGTCCGCGAGCCGCATGAACTTCTTTCCTTCGTGATCGAGCGTCTGTCGCAATCCATGGCCCACAGCAAGCTTACCTGCGGCCAGAGGCTCGGCTTTAAGTTTTGCCTCGACGATTGCGAGGTGATGAGCCCGCTTCAGAGAAAATCGGTGAATACGCTCGTGCGCAAAAGCAGATTTCCAACCTCTTGGGTCATTTGCTCGGTGGGCGAGGCGGTAGAGGCAGGCGAGACTTTCATCGATGAACAGCCTTTGACCGACGCTGATCGCCGTGTCGTATCGCTCGACGACAGAGACCGGCCAGAATTCCAGGCGCTCTGCGAGGCGGTCGCCAGTCTGCGGGTGTATTTCTCTTTGAGGCAAGATCGACGCCCCCCGGTGACGGGTTCTGAGGTCGAGCGCTATTTCTCGCTCAAAGGCCGGCTCGGGACGATTGTAGTGAACGACATCATCGAAACGATGATATCGCGCTCGACTAGCCCGCTTGCACGGCAGCTTCGCGAAGCTGCCGAGTTCCTTCATGGCCTGGATCTCGGTCAATATGGGCTTGATCGTACTCCAGCCGGAGCTCTCCCTTACTATCAGACCTATGTGCTTTGGCACTGGACTGGTCAAAAGGAGAATTTCTCGCCGATCTCGCGACCTGAGGATTTCAGTAGGATCTCAAAAAACGCAAAGGCGATGAAAGCCAAAAGCCAGCAGGCCTGGATACGGCGCAAGAGCGTCGGTGCAATGCTCCATATTGCAAACCGGCTCGGCTTCCGCAGATTGCCGATGTCTGGGGTGGGTGTGATCACGTCGCTGGCCGACGGCTCGATCCGCGACTTCTTGGAGATCATGGCCGAGATTTTCGACCGCTTTTCGAAGGACCGCGGCTCGCTTTCGGCCGAAGAAGTCCTGGAGAAGTTTGCTCGCTCGAGAACGAAGATTGCTGCCAAGACTCAGACTGATGGCATTTATGCCTCTAGCGAGGCCTTCTATGACGGCATCGGAATTCTTACCGACTCCAATGCCGAAGCAGTGATGCGATTCATCACGGTTCTCGGGCGCCTAACGCATCATCTCCAAGCGAATTTCGAAGATCCTTCGTCGCTGGCAACGACCGAGCGCGGCCTTTTCTTCATTGACCCAGCTCATAGCTACCCGGCAAACGCCACCCAGATTGAGCTTATTAACCAGATCATCCATCGCGCCGAATTGTCAGGGTATTTACGCGCTACGACATCAAAGCGGAGGGCGAAGTCCGGAGAGGACGATGAGGCTCCGAAGATCTCTGGTTTCCGGCTGCATCGACGCTTCGCGCCTCGCTTTATGTTCTCATACCGGGGTGCCTACGAACCTGTGAAACTGACCGAGGACATCCTCTACCAGATCTGCATCGGCTCACCTGAGGTCGACGCGGATGATTGGGCAAAGCAGTTCGCGCGACGACCGAATTCGAGCTCACAGCTGACGCTCCCCCTGGCTCACGAGGTTCCGAGTTTCGATGATTGACGAGATAGCGATCGGGACGCTCAGCATATCGCAGACGATCCTCAAAGATCACAGCATCCTGCGCGAACAATACGATCTCGTCATCGCGGCTGTCAGCTGGGAGAGCCGCTGCCACGCCTGTAGCCCGCTTCTCTCGGGGCGCAGCGACGAGAGTTTAATTATCCATTTCGCATCGTCTGATACCGAAATGGAGAGCCGCAAGAGCGGCAATCGCGCCACGATTGAGGGCGCGATGGCCGACTGCCGGATTTTAGATCTGGAACGGTCTGCACAATTTACAGACAACGCTGAGAAGATAGAGCAGGAGATTTTCGGGGTCGCGCGCAAGAAGGGCCACGCTCTCCGGGTGCTGATGGACATGACGTGCATTCCAAAACGCTATTTGCTTTTTTTGCTCGGATTGGGATTCCGTCGCGAACTGTTCACCTCTATCGACCTTGTCTATGCGGAGGCTGAGAAGTACGAGATGCGGGCCGCACAGATCGATGTCGCTGGCAAACCGCTTGGGCTGATATCAGAAGGCGAATGGACGACGTCGCAAATTCCCTATCTGGAGTCGGAAGACTACGTACCGGATCGGAGAAATCTCTATATTTCCGTTGGTGCCGAGCTCACTCAGGCGAGTCCCATCGTCGACCGTTTTGAGCCCAACGGCTTGGTGCTTTATCACATTACCGAAGGGCATCGCAGATTGCCTTCGTCGGTGATCGACCGGGAGCGGCCGGCGCTTCAGCAACTGGCGGCTTTTCCTGGCGTCAGGCAGGAGCAATTTGAGCTTCACGAAATTGCCGCTGTCGCCCTCAGCGTCCTTCAAAACCGTTCAGCCGGCACTACTTGTTTTGCGATCGGTCCCAAGACTCATGCTGTCGCATTCGCGATTGCGGCGCTCGCCGATGACCAGATTCAGGTCGTCTGCCGGACTCCAACGACCTATGTCGTGAATGAGGTGAAGGCTTCTGGGAATATCTATTTCTATCGCATCAACGACCGCTTCGATCCCGCCTCGTTCTGGAGCCAATGAAAGCGGCGAGCGTCTCGATTTTTCTTATGAGCCGAAGTGTAAAACTCGAGCGCACGCTAGCCCAAACTTGGAGACACGATGACCAACCTTACGGAAGAACAGTCACTCGAGATCAAGGAGGCGCGCGCTGCCTCGAGGGCGACACGCCGCGTTGTATCCGAGGGGCTTGAGGAAATTCTCTATCAAGCTGTTCCGGTTCTCGACCACGGGTTTGTACGTGTCGTCGACTATATGGGCGACGACGGTGCCGTCGTGCAGGCGGCCCGTGTATCCTACGGCCGGGGCACGAAAAAAATCTCTGAAGATCGGGGCTTAATCCACTATCTGCTCCGCCACTGGCACACCACGCCGTTCGAAATGGCGGAAATCAAGTTCCACGTAAAGCTGCCGATCTTCGTTGCACGCCAGTGGATCCGGCATCGGATGGCGAGCGTTAATGAATATTCGGCCCGCTATTCTATTCTCGATCGCGAATTCTACATTCCCGCCCCGGAACATCTGTCAGCACAATCGCTGCAAAATCGCCAAGGTCGCGGAGAGGTCGTGGGAGCTGCTGAGGCGGAGCGAGTACTGCGAATTCTCACAGACGATGCGCAACGCAACTACGATCACTATCTCGATCTGCTAAATCATGATGAAGGCGGCCAGCAGCTTCGTGATGACCAAGAAGGGCTAGCACGAGAGCTTGCTCGCATGAACCTGTCGCTCAACTTCTATACCCAGTGGTACTGGAAGACCGATCTGCACAACCTCATGAATTTTCTCCGGCTTCGCGCCGATCCCCACGCGCAGTATGAGATTAGGGTGTATGCGGAGGTAATTTTGGACATCCTGAAAAAATGGGTCCCGCTGACCTACGAAGCGTTTCGCGAGCATCGACTGGAAGCGGCGACATTTTCCGGGGAGGCCCTCAAGGCACTTCGCCGCATGCTTGCGGGCGAACACGTCGAGCAACTTGACACCTCAATGTCTAAGCGTGAGTGGGAGGAATTCTTAGCGAAGCTGGAACTAAGTTGATACGCATCTTGGAGTGCGCCCCTCGGACCGGACAGGGTCAAGCCGCAGTTTTGACCATCTGCCGGGCGTGTTGGTCCTCGAACTGTTGCGGGCTGAGATAGCCGAGCGCTGAGTGCAATCGGCGGGTGTTGTAAACCTCATCAATGAAGCGGGGAAGGTCCTCAGCGACGTCGGCGAAGGTTTCGTAGGCCATCGGATAGACGGCTTCGACCTTCATCGTCTTCATGAAGCTTTCCGCTTTCGCATTATCGTAGGGATTGCCGCGCCGGCCCATCGATCCAATAAGATCGTGCTCGGCGAGAACGTTGCGGTAGAGGAGTGCGGCATATTGGGCGGATTCAAGCGGTCGTCGCAACAGCGATTGTGTTCACTCATGGCAGCAACTCGTCAAGCGCCTCTGCCGGCGTTCTCCAACCGAGGGTCTTTCTCGGCCGGGCATTGAGGGCCGCTGCCACGGCGGCGATCTCGTCGGCGCTGTGGATGCTCAGGTCGGTGCCTTTCGGGAAGTACTGACGCAGCAGCCCATTGGTGTTCTCGTTGGTGCCGCGCTGCCATGGGCTTTGCGGATCGCAGAAGAAGACCTGGACGCCCGCATCGATCGTGAGACGATCGTGCTGGGCCATTTCGGCTCCCTGATCCCAGGTCAGCGAACGGCGTAGTTCTTCGGGCAAGGTGATGATGGTGCGCGTAATTGCGTCGCGGACAGCTTCAGCTCCATGTCCCGCGAGCGCAGGCCCGTTCTTCGCGCGCGGAGCTTCGCCATGCCCCGCCAGCCGGGGAAGATGCAGCAGCATCGTGAAGCGTGTCGTACGTTCAACCAGCGTGCCGATCGCCGAGCTGCCAAGACCGAGGATGAGGTCTCCCTCCCAGTGACCCGGCACCGCGCGATCGGCCGCTTCGGCGGGGCGTTGACTGATCATGATCTCCGGCGAGACAAAGCTCTTACCTCGCCTGCGTACGCGCGCCCTGGGGACCCGCAGCACACGCCCCGTTCGCAAGCAGGCCGTCAGCTCGCGGCGCAGCACTCCGCGGCCCTGAACGAAGAGGGCCTGATAGATGGCTTCGTGGCTGATGCGCATCGTCTTGTCGTCCGGGAAGTCGATCGGCAAGCGTCGGGCAATCTGCTCAGGGCTCCAGGCCCTGGCCCATCGCCGATCCTTTCGCGGGCCATGCCGGCGGCCCTTCCACGGAACGGTGGGACCATGAACGGGAGCGCCGCTCGGGGCCACGACAACGCCAGCAAGTCTCTCCTCTACATAAGTGCGCAAGGTTGCGTTGAACGCAAGCTTGGTCGGCCTGGGCCGACGGGCCGATCGATCCGCATGCCACTGGGCAGTCGTCGCCCGATACTCCAACCCGCCGCTGCGGGTGGCCGCGTTGCGCCGCAGTTCACGGGAGATTGTCGAGGCGGACCGACCGAGCCGGCGCCCAATCTCCTGCATGGAATGGCCCTGTACCCTGAGAAGTGCGATCTCTTCGCGCTCCACCAATGACAGGTACCGCCCGGAGAGCGGCTTCGCCGAGGATCTGAACATCGCTGGTGGCATACCGCCCGCCTTTCGGAACCATCTGGTTCCTACAGGCTGCGACACTCCGGCTTCGAGCGCAGCATCTTCGCTGCTCAGCCCCGCGGCGATCGCCCGCCAGAATCTAATCTGTTCATCGCGCCCCGCCAAAGGTGGCCGTCCTGGTGAAGGTAATGGCGCTCGTCCAGACCGTGCCGATCGCCGCTTTCGAATGCTCATCGCAACCTCCAACTTCAGAGTGTTGCGACGACCGCTTGAATCCGCCTTGCGACCCTCGGTCCGAGTGATGGACGCAGCCCGGCGGGGGTTTTCGTCGTTCGATTGCCGCCTTCAATGCTGCAACGGTCAAGCGCGCGTCGATCGACCGACCGATGGCGTAACCAACGACCTTGCGTGACCAGGCATCCAAAAAGACCGCGACGTAGACGAAGCCCGCCGCAATCGTCACGTATGTTATGTCGCTCACCCAGAGCTGGTTCGGGCCGTCGGGTGTCACGTTCTTCGCCAGGTTCGGGAAGATCGGCAACTCGTGATCGCTGTCCGTAGTGGCGATGAAGCGCCGCCTGATCCTGGGCTGCAGATCGTGCTCGCGCATCAACCGTCTGACCTTCTTGTGGTTGACGACGATGCCGCGCTGCCGCAGCGCCGCCTGCATGCGGCGATAGCCGTAAGCTTCGAAGCTGTCGGAGATCTCACCCATCGTCTCGACGAGCGCTGTGTCATCCACGGCGGTTTCGGGCTGATCGTAGTAGGTTGATCGCGCGATCCCCATCAGCCGGCATCCTTCAGCGATGGAGACACCGCCGGGCCGGTGATCACGGATGTAGTCCCGCTTCTCGGACGTGGTGCGCTTTTCAGAGCCCCCTTTAGAAACTCAATTTCCAAGGCTTGCCGGCCTACCAGCCGCTCCAGCGCTGCGATCCGCGCCTCATAGGTCTGCATCGTGTCGGCCGCCGCCACGTCTTCGTCGAAGGAGCCGGCCTCGTATTTCTGAACCCAGATGCGGATCAGGTTACGCGGCAGTTCGTGCCGCTTGGCGAGACCATGCAGCGTCTCGCCGGACAGGAACTCCTGCACTACCTGACGTTTGAACTCGATGCTGTGCGTGCGATAAGTCACCATGGGCTTCCATCCTTCGAAAGCCCGGCTTCCAAGTCAATTCTGCTTGTTCATCCCGTCCGGTCCGAGGGGCGCACTCCACTATTCTGGTAAAGTGTCACGACTGACCGTCGCCTGCCTGAAAGCATCTTCGGGCTAGCTTTGGTCGCCATGCTCCTCTTCATCGCCGTGATGACGAAGCATGTGTTCGAGCAGTGAGAGGCTTGGTCGCAGATCGACTTCATGAGGGGCTCAAAACTGGACGCCTATCCTCCCGTCTAGGGGGTCACAAATTGCACGCCGATTCACTGCTGGGCGCAGTCAGCGGATCGGAACTATCAAACCTGAAGGTCTCTGTGACGTCGTCATTTTGGTCTGTTGCATAACGCTACCCTCGATCCCGTCGAAATCTGTAAGCGCCCTTCACTGCGGTCGTTGCCCGATTGGCGGAACCTGGATTGAAGTCCGGAATGACCGTCGTGCTCTCGCGGTCTCGGATTTCAGACGGCTTGGCCGCAAGATATGACCGGTTGAGTGAACCATGGCTGCCACATGCCCTGACGCTGTACCCCTTTGGGGATAGCATCGAGAAAAGGGGCAGCAACCTTGAAGCTGGTCAAAGGCAAACCGTTCGTCGCCCTGCTTCTCATTGCGGCCACGGCCGGGCATTGGCCGCAATGAGCCCCGGACAGGGACACCATCAGACAGAATAAGACTGATTATCGGAAAAACTGGCACTCCCACTGGTCATGGGCGCCTGGTGCGGAACTACTACTCGTTTATGTGCAATCCGCTTTCATCTGCGATTAGACGATACGTCTTTCTTTACCAGCCATCCTTGACTGGTGACCTAGCGACACTTATGTCTGGTCCCTAAAGACATATACGTCCGGTTGCGCGCCCTTGCGGACAGCGCCAACACTGCGCATTTGTGTCCCAGAAGCTGACAAAAGGACATTACCATGACCGCAATTCCTCCACAAGAAGACGACGCAAAGCCGGCGCCGACGATCAAAACCAACAAAGCCTCCGCCGATAAATGGGGTCAACAGGTGATCGAGCTGGGCTTCTGTCTCGTCCCCTCGCTTTTGCTGCGCGCGCAGCAGCGCATTGGGCTCAATCCCACCCAGCTCGCAGTTCTACTGCAATTGTGCGATTTCTGGTGGGACAAGGAGCGGAAACCTTTCCCGAGCAAGGAGACCCTCGCACAGCGGTTGAGCCTGAGTGAACGCCAGGTGCAACGATACATTGCAGAACTCGAGCAGGCTGGATTGGTTCAGCGGATCGAGCGTCGCAGCAGCAACGGCGGCAAGCTCAGCAATACCTACGACCTGAGCGGTCTGGTGAAGCGCCTTCAGGAACTCGAACCTGAATTCCGCGAAATCGAAGAGTCGGCCAAGGCAGCCCGTAAGGCGGTGACGAAGCGTGGTTACAAGGCGGCAGCCAAACCGAGCGGCGAGGCCGCACGGTGATCGCCTCGAGTCCGGCGGATAAGAAGAACACGAGCGAGGGATTGGCATGAGTTGGGCGCTATTTATTGACGAGTCAGGCCAAGATCGCAGGAATTCGCCGTATGAAGTGCTGGCAGGCGTTGCGATCGAGGACCGAAAGATATGGCCCCTCATCCGGCAACTGTCCGACGCTCAGCAGCATATCTTCGGGATGCGTCTTTATCAGGCCTACGGCCAGGAGGCGAAAGCCAAGGAGCTGCTCAAGCCAAAAGCTTTCAGACACGCTGCACAATTGCCAGCCTTCGAGCAGAACACCCGCAGTCGCCTTGCGCGGGAAATCCTTCTTGATGGAACAGCAGTGACACGCGATCGGTTGACTGCGCTTGCTCAGGCAAAGATCGCCTATTGCGAGTTTGCGCTCAACCTTGCTCGTAGTCACGGCGCACAGGTCTTCGCGACTATGATCCCGCAATCAGCACCGCGGCCGCCGAGCGATGACGCGATGCGAAAGGACTACGCTTTCCTGTTCGAGCGCTTCTATTATTTTTTGAATGGAATGCCGGACGATCCGATGGGATATCTCGTGTTCGACGAGCTCGACAAAGCTCAAAGCCATGTCCTGCTTGGGCAGGTGTCGAACTACTTCATAAGAACGCGGAACGGCAGGGTGCGCTCCCGACTCATTATCCCGGAGCCCTTCTTCGTGCACAGCGATCTAACGACGCTCATTCAGCTGACCGACATCGTTGCGTATGTGATCAGTTGGGGCTTGCGATTGAATGGCATGACCCTGCCCGCCAGACCCGAACTGGCGGGACTAGCTGATCGCGTGAAGCGAATCCGATTCAGTCGCGAGACCGAAGGAGGTGAAAAAATCTGGGGGATCAAGCACATTCGGGATTTGAGGCCAATTCCCCTCAACCCGGCATAAAAAAAGGCAATGCCCACGTTTCCGCGTACAAAGCCTCCGAGGAGACATCTATGTCATGGGGGCGCTAATGTCAACCTTACCGCAGATCGCCCAGGATACCGACGGCGAAACCACATAACCTCCGCAGGGTACCGCAGATCAAACCTTGCCTCAACCATGCGCGCGACGGCGCTGCCATTTCACGGGCCGCTATATGATAGTCTTCAACGACCTCAAACAGGATTTGCTGGAACCGCACGGCGACGTCTCGGTGGCGCCTACGACGTTCGCGGCGACGTTGGAAGCCCATGGTCTCTACAGCACCAAACAGTTCGTGCTGCGCTTGAGCCCGCGTGTTCATGAGCTGGTCGACGCCCTTGCCTCGGGCGACTTTGAGAGTCATGACCCTGCGGACCTCATCCAAGCCTACTCGACCTACATCCACGAGACTGTCCACTGGTGGCAGCATGTGGGCTCGACCGCAGGCCTTATTTTCATCCTTTGCTACCCGGCACAATTCTCAAGCAGCCTCGAGCATCTTCAGAACGCTATCGCCGCGATTGGGCCAAAGAAATCGCTAAAACGATGGGCTGATGATGCGCTTCGCTACGGCACGGCGCCTTCGGCCGAGGCACTTGCCGAGGCGAACATTGCCGTCAACAATGCGCTGGACGTCGAGTTCTACAAGTGCTTTGCGCATAGCCCAAATCTCTCCTTCCAGCTGCAGCAGATCCAGCATTTTGAAAGTGTCGGTCATTCATACCGTATCGCCTACAGCAACACGCTGATGGCACTCCTGCAGTCTTGTGATCTCGCGCCCGATAGCTTGCCTGACCCGGAGCGATGGCAAACAGAGTTCGACCGCCTCACAGTTACGCGCCACGAGGGCTTCTACCACGGGTCGCCGATCGCCCGCGGTAACGTGGGGCTCCACGCAATCTTCGAGGGCCAGGCGCGCTTCATCCAACTTCAGTTTCTCGCTGCGTCTGGCGGTCCGTCGACGTGCGCGGCCTACGCCGCTGATGGCTATCTAAGCGGCATCTACGTCGATGCGTTTACAGAATTCCTTGGCCTCAGTGAATCCGAATGGCCCGACACGATCGACAGCCCCCTCGTCGGGCTGTTTCTGCTGATCTGTGACCTCTCGATAAACCCGACCCGTGGCTTTCCCCTCGATATCGATCGTTTCGAGGATTTCATTTCAGACGTCGATCCTGGCACGCGCTTCGCTCTGCTTTGTCAGGCCGCCCGAGAGCATCCTGAAGTGAAGCAAGCGATCCAGGCCTATAGCTTTGAAGAATACGCACTCGTTTCGCGCGTCCTCACCAACCGCTGCGGCTACGATGATCCAGTTGTCGCCCTGCAAGCAGTTATAGCCTTGTCTGAGACGGCATCGGGCCAAGCCCTCATGGCCGAATGGGCGAGTTTCGCGTACTCGACCGGCAATCTGCCGATCCGCGTCATGACCTCACATTTTGTGGATTTCTGTAGGAGCAAACTCACCCGTCCACACTTCTTCTGCTGGGCGGGCAAGGCCTTAGCTCTGGGCCATACCACTCAGGTGTTCCAAGAGCTTTTCCTGCGACACTTGTCGCTCTTCACGGATCGCGCTGACACACAGCAAATCTTCACCCGTGCGTTTGCGGGCCGAAAGGGCACCGCGCTGAAGCGCATGCTCGATACGTTCATGGTGTCGACGGTTCTCTACGACCTAACATTTCAATGGGTTCTTCGAGACGGACCTTTTCACTACGATTTTCAATCGCTGACCGGCAACGTTCAAAACGAAGCCATGGAAACCTGGGCTAAGAATGGCTTCAAGGCGACGTTCGGCCACCACCCAGACGATTTCGAGCAGCTGACCTAGATCGATGTTTCTAGCGGGCACCTGATAAAGAGCCAGACAAGTGCCTAGTAGTCCGTGATCTTCGCGAAATTGTCGTCCTCGCTATCCCCGTCGTCATACCAGCTCGACGTGTCGATTGACGGGTTTGGGTCCTGAAACGCCTTCAACGCGCTGACTGGCGCCGACATGGTGAGCAGAAAGGGGAAATCCGTGCGGATCTCAGCTCCCATGTCCCTCTGGAAGTCACTTTTCGATCCGTAAGAAAGTTCGACATAGACATCGCCGGTCAGGCGATAGTTGACCAGGGCTGGACCAATGGATGTAATTTCTAGGCTTCCAATCTGAACTCCATCGACGGCGGATCGGGTCGAAAGAATGTCGATCTCGCTGAACATCTCCTGAGTAAATACTTCCAATGCATGGTCATTGACGGCATATTCGACGGCTCTTCGCACCCCCCTGCGACATTCCTCCAACGTTTCGAAAGAGGCCACAAACGTTGCAACGGCATCGCACGCGAAGGCCTCTGCTTCGTCGGGGGCAACCTCGATGGTATTGGGACGTACGTGAGTGAACTTGCTGAGCTGGTCTATAACCGCGAGCATCTTGCCATGGACGTCATTCGATTCTACGCCTAAGGCTGCTACCGCCGCGTCTGATAGGCCTCCCTGGAGGCCAAATCTGATTCTCTGACGACGACTGGGACGACCATCTTGTGTCTCTGCGGAGAACCATTCGCAGCTCTTCACCTCGTCGTCTGGGGCCACAGTATGGAGTGTGTGGCCATATAGTTCTCGAAGCCCGGCGGAAAAGTGCGAAAGCCTCAATGGATTCGCCGTCACCCCCAAAGCCATCATCGAGCCTGATAGGACGTGAGTAGAAAACTCATCGGTCAGCAGCTCCTGGAGTCTGGCCGCGAGTGTTTCGAGCTTGCTAGCCTGCGGCTGGCCTTGAGCCATGGATCGTCCCCCTGTTCGACTACCGATCGGAAGTTAGCACTCAAACCTGTAGGCGCGTCACGCGAACTGGCTCTTCCTCGACTTCGCGGGGGTGATGTCAGAACTTGGAACCAATATATTGACTTTGTCAGCTCCTTCACCTACTTTCCCGACACGGGAGGTAATCATGACCGATGGACCGTTCAGAAATGCGGAATTGCCCAGCCGCTGGAAGCGGTACGGCCAAGAACTGGTTAGCGATGCCGCGAGCCTCGAAGAGCGCACGATGCATGCCTGCCACAGCATGGTTGGTGATGTGGACATGAAGGCATTCAGTCCTCTTTTCGACGAACTCAAAACCCACGCAGTGCGCGCCCAAATGGACCTGGACCCGGTCACGATGGTCGAAACGATTTTCGAGAACCATGCGCCATCACCTTTGGCGGACACCTTTCAACGGCATTTGATAGCCAACCTCCGCGATCAAATATCTCCCGACAGGGCACTTAGTGAGGCACTCGAAACCACGGCGAAAGAGTGGATCGGCACCACCAAGAACCGGCTCGACGAGGAATGCATCCGTGCCCGTGAACTCGGCGATATGAGTCGGGAAGATTACCGCAAAGGAATCGAGCGGAATCGCGAGACGTTCGCTGCGATCAAGTCCAGCGAGCTCAGTGATGCCTTGGCAACCGGCAACAAGCGCGCTTTCCGTCAGGCGGTTCAGAAGAATGGCGGCGTGGATGTAGGGCCGGAAGAGTGAGAGCCGATCCGAAAATGTCACCAATGACGGATAAGCGTCTCTTCATTATTGAGGAGAAACAGGATCTGGGTCGCATGCTCCCAAAGGACGCTGTGATCGCGGTAGTCGGCCGTCATATTCATTTTAAGGCGGCGGTCCTCGACACTTTCGACGTGAAGGGATGCGAGTCGCGGCACTACGACATGTTCGTTCTCAGCGCCGCGATCGAGTTCGCTGACCGGCGTTGGAAGCGCCCATTGGGATGGCGCCGCACCTTGGATGTGACCGTCCCAGTCACCGACCTTAATACTTGGCAAAAGCCGGACGTTCTAAAGACCCTGCACAGTGTCTTGAACCACCTGACCGGCGACGCGTGGCGATTGACCTTTGTTCAGGCGAAGAACCTGTCGCCAATCGGCGCACGGCAGATTCCGTTGGACTTCGGCAAGGCCAAGACCTTCGCCGTCGCTTACAGCGATGGTTTGGATTCGCGTGCCGTCTCCGCTCTGAGCGGGAACGAGGACGAGGCGCTGTGCATCCGGGTCGCCGGGAATCGTCAACGCCGGAAAAAGGGAGATAGCTATTTCACGCAAATTCCGTTCAAGGTGAAGGGGTATCGCGGTAACGAGAGCAGCTTCCGCTCGCGGGGATTTCAGTTTGCGGCGGTGACGGCGATTGCCGCACAACTCTCAGGTGTGACGCGTATCATTGTTCCGGAGAGCGGCCAGGGCGCACTCGGGCCGGTGCTGCTTCCGCTGCACAACATCTACGCCGACTATCGCAACCATCCGACGTTCTTCCGGAAAATGGAGCGATTCACCAAGGCATTGCTGGGCCACCGGGTCCGGTTTGAGCAGCCACGCCTGTGGTCGACGAAAGGCCAGACGTTGCGCGCGTTTTTGGGCATAGTCGGAAAGTCCGAACAGCACCTGACGAGTACCCATTCTTGCTGGCAAACGCGCCGCATCGTCAATGTAGGCGGCAGGAAGCAGTGTGGCCTGTGCGCTGCATGCTTGCTGAGGCGCCTCAGCCTGCATGCCGCTGGCGTCAACGAAGCGTCCGGTACGTACGTCGTGTCCAACCTTGCCGCTTCTGACGCATCCAATGCTTTGTCGGTCATACCCCAAAAGGCCGATCGGGACATCATGGTCGAGTATGGAAGCGTTGGCGCGCGGCACCTGCAGCATCTTGCGGAAATGGCCGACCTGCCGGACGACGCCCTTCGCGTTCACGCCTCGCAAATCGCGGCCGCGACTGAGGCAACCTACGAGGAAACTCTGAAGAAACTGAGGACGATGTTGGTGACGCATGCCGCGGAATGGCGGGTATTTCTATCCGCACAAGGAGATCAAGGGTTTTTGAATAGCTGGATGGATGGAGGGCGCTATGGCCGATCTGAATGAGCTGAGCGCACGGGAGATAGGACGCCGCTTGCGGATAGCACGGGAGAACGCAGACATCCGCCAGGATGACGCCGCCGAGGTCATCGGCATGTCCCGTCCCACCCTCGTATCCATCGAGAAGGGTGTGCGCCGTGTGCGTATCCAGGAAATCCAGATGCTCGCCCGCCACTACGGCGTATCGGTAAATGCCCTTCTCCGCCGCGAGGCAGTGCATACCGATTTGATGCCGCGCTTCCGCAAGCTGCGCGAGACCGAGGACACGCACACCATTGAAGCCGTTAAATTATTCAACCACCTGATCAAAGCCGACGTTGAAATGGAGAATATCCTCGGAATCCAGCGGCGGCGAAATTACCCTCCAGAGCGCGGCATCAACGACGGCGACGTTGTGGCTCTCGCCGAAAAGCATGCCAAGGAATTGCGCGACTGGCTGGGCCTCGGCCCGGGACCGATTGCCGACATCTTCTCGGTCATTGAACTGGGTCTCGGCATCCGGTTGTATCAGCGCCGTCTCTCCTCCAGTTCAAAGGTTGCCGGCCTCTTTAGCCACGATGAGAGCGTCGGCGCCTGCATTCTTCTCAACGCCAATCATCCATTGCCGAGGCGCATCCAGTCGGCGGCGCATGAGGTCGGCCACTTCTATGGTACCCGCCAAACTCCCGAAGTGCTCGAAGACGATGAGAAATTCCTCTCGCGCGATGAACGCTACGCCAACGCCTTTGGCCGTGCATTCCTGACGCCAGCCGAGAGCTTCTCAGAAAGCTTCCGCCAACTGAAGGAGATCACCGGCAAAACTACCCGGCGCCTGATCATTCTCCTCGCCCAGCAATATAATATCTCGCGCCAAGCATGCGGGCTTCGGCTTGAGGAACTAGGCCTGGCCAAGAAGGGTACCTGGGCATGGTTCGAAAACAACGGAGGCATCACCGATGACCATGTCAGAGAAGTTATGGGCGAGATGGCCGATCGGCGCGATTCGGCGAAGAGCGACGCGGACCGAACCATTTCCCACCGCCTGAGCCTGATGGCGCATGCCGCCTGGAAACGTGAGCTGATGTCAGAAGGACAATTGGCGGAGCTTCTGAAGGTGGGCAGACTGGAGCTCCGCGGTATTATCGACCAGATCGAGCTTGAGGAAAGAGGCACGGATGAGTTGCTCAAGCTCCCTGATTAATATCGCGGATCCGCTGGTTCTCGACACGAGTGTTCTGATCAACCTTCACGCTTGCAAATATGGCGAGCGCATCCTCTCGGCCATTCCTAACGATGTCGTCGTGCCGGAGATCGTAGCTGGAGAACTGGAGCACGAGACGAGCCGCCGGAACGGCGAGCATCTCTTTCTGCATGGCCTCGTGACAGATGGAATCGTGACGCTCGCTACTATGACCGACGCGGAGTATGAAATTTTTCATGAGCTCACATCCACCTCGCCCTCCCTCGACGACGGCGAGGCCGCGGCGATCGCCATCGCTGAGGCTAGAAATTTTTTGCCCGTTATCGACGAACGGAGGGGGCGACGGCGCGCCAGCGCCCTTATGAACACGCGAACTGTTGGCTGGTCGTTAGACCTTTTCCATCATCCGACGGCAATTGCCGTCCTCGGCGATCAACTTGTCATCGAAGCGCTCTACCTCGCCCTTCGCGAGGGACGCATGCGAGTCCCATCGGAAAGTGTGGACAATATCATCGCACTTATTGGCATGGAACGTTCGTACGATTGCACCTGCCTTCCTGGGTATAGAGACCGCTTTGTCCGTGTGAACAATAGATCCAGCGATGTGCGATCTATCGCCATCGCAAACTTACAGAACAATGAATGATCGATTGATCTTCCGCCTACCCAGTCGATCATAGGACGCGCCAGTGAGCCCGTGAACCTGGCATCCAGCTTGAGGCAAAAGTCCAGTGCTTGGCGCCGCATCTCGCCCTTGAATAACTGAAATCGAATGAAGGGGGATTTCCAGCAGCGCACTCAAATCGCTCACTAGTTCCCAGTGATGTCATAGCGAGGCGTCATGCGCACGCGCCCTCCCCGCTCTCTGTTGGTGAAGTCCTAAACTTGCTGGAAATTGAGGGCGGGTTGCATCCTTTGCTGAGGAATCAGAAGCCCATGCCGGTTGGCGCCGGCACCAGCAAGGAGGCACCCCATGACGACGAGAATACCGGCATCGATGCGCACGCGCCAATCCCTTTCCGACCTGATTGAAGGGCGTCTTTCCACACCGGCGGGTCGCTCGGAGCTGATGAAGCTTGCGACCCGCCTGATCGTGGAGGAAGCACTGGAGGGGGAAAGCCGGGATACGGTCGGGCGGGACTATTACGAACATGGCGCCGAGCCTGGCCAGGGTTACCGCAACGGCGTGCGCAGCGGGCACCTGAAGACGGCGGAAGGCTTTGTGGAATACTCGGCCCCGCAGGTGGCGGGCCGCGATGAGCCGTTTCGTTCCGAGATCCGCGAGCATCTGAAGGGACGCACGGAGGCGCTCGAGGACCTGGCGGTGGAACTGCTGGCACGCGGTCTTCCGGTGCGCGACATCGAGGACGCCTTCCGCGACGAGACGGGGCGGCTGCTCCTATCGAAGACTGCGGTCAGCGAGATCGGCGAGCGGCTATGGGCAGACTACCAGGAATTCGCCACGCGCGATATTGGCGAATATGAGATCGCCTATCTGTTCGTCGACGGCATCGCCGAACGCATCCGCCCCGGGCAGAAGCGCGAGCCGGTGCTGGCCGCCTGGGGTTTTACGGCATCTGGCGCCAAAGTGCTTCTGCATCTGATGGCGGGCTCCAAGGAGGACGCCGAGACGGTGAGCGCCTTCTTCCAGGACATGCGCGGTCGCGGGCTCGGCGATCCGCTGCTCGTCGTGTGCGACGGGGCAGCCGGCATCATCAAGGCGATCGAGACCTGCTTTCCGCGCTCGGAGCGTCAGCGCTGCCTGGCGCACCGGATGCGCAATCTCGCCGCCAAGGTGCCGGAAGACCGCTGGCCCGAGTTCAAGGCCCGTGCCACCGCCGCCTATCAGGCCCCCTCGCGCGCCATTGCCCGCGATCTCGCCGCCGGTCTGGTGAAGGACTACGAGGCCGAGCTGCCGACCGCGGTCGCCTGCTTCATGGACGACTTCGAAGCGGCAATCGCGCATCTGAGAATGCCGATCACTCACCGCCGCGCCATCAGGACCACCAATCTTCTGGAACGTCTGTTCGTCGAGGAGCGGCGCAGGCTAAAGATCATTCCCAATGCCTTCGGCGAGAAGCCCGTTCTCAAGCTCATGTTCGGCGCCATGATCCGAGCTGCCGAGCGGTGGCGGGCAATCAGGATCACCGACTTCGAGCGCCGCCAGATGACCGCCGTCAGGCAGGAACTCGATCAGGAATACGAGGCCCGAAACAGCCTCGACAAGAAAGCAGCGGCAAAGGAGCCCCGCCAGAATTTATCCAGCAGTTCCCGGACTTGACCTCTGTTCAAGGTCAATTGACCCCGCTCGGATGTGCTACCGTACGGGGTCACTTTCGTATCAGGGCGGAGCGATCACCGATCTGACCCCGATCGGGACGCTCCTTTAGGCTATCTTTTGCCCACCGCGACGCGCAGCCGCTGCTTAGACACGTCATCGAATGAATTGCCCGGCAACGTTGTCACGGTTCGCTGTCGCATTACGCCAATGGAGCTCATCCAGCCATTTGGCAGTCGCGAACCGGTTGACCACGAACTGGTGGCTGATCCAAAGCCCGCCCCACTCTGGCAACAGGTTCGTATTGATCACCGACGTGACCGGCGAGTGCCCCAGCGCGAGAGCGGCTGGACGCTCGCCCTTTTCCTGGTTTATTTCTTCCAACCACTCTCGATGTTTCTCCGTTGCGAGCTTCGAGACAATGAACTCGCCACCCTGCATCAGGCCAACGACCTCGAAGATGCCCTTCCCGAAATGTCGGTACATCGGGATATCATCATCTGGCCCGGAGCGGCCTATGACCAAGCCCCCCTGGCGTGCATCGAGCATGCGTCCCTGCTCGAGTTCGATGAAGAACTCCTCGAAGGTCACCCGATGAGGAGCGTCTGTTGAACAGCCCGGGCACGCAGCCGAACTGAGCGGGATAGCGGCGCCACATGTCTGGCAATCCGTCTCCGATCCGATTTCGAGCCGAAACTCAGCCATCTCACCCAGCCACTTTGACCATACATCCTCTCATTGCTGCGTCGGATCCGCTCACCAACCCGATTTGAAGCCGGCGGCAATGGGACTGGGCGGAGCGACAAAGTGCGCAGGATCGTCGATCCAGAGCTGGGCAACCTGCACAAGCTGCTCTGTTTCGGTGCCCGAGAACTGGAACTTCTTTACTATATCGCCCATGAAGCGCTTGCTCGATGGGTGTCGCCCATCCCCGGCCTCAATGGGATCGATGTCGACATAGAGCCGCTCCGGTCCCTTCTTGCCCTTAAGCATCTGGGCATGGTTGGTATCATCGTCGATCCATGTGTGAATCCTGTAGCCCTTGTAATCGATTCTCATGCAAAACCTCGTGTGGCGCGTTAACCGGTCGTGGTTGATGTCACTCAGCTGAATTCGTCGTCGGCTCTCATTTCGGTTTCGACTGCCGGCAAGATGTCGCCCGCCAGCAGCTTCTCCTTCGACAGCAGTCCAGCATCCTCGAGCGCCTCGAAATCCGGCAAGTCGCGCAGCGTGTCGAGCCCGAACTCCAGCAGGAACTCTTTTGTGGTGACGTAGGTGTAGGGCGCGCCGGGCGTCGGGCTACGCGGCCCGGAGGCGATCATGCCGGATCCGCGCAGGTTGCCAATCAGGTCGCGAGAAATCTCTTTCCCAAAAATGCTCGACAGTTCTCCACGCGTGATCGGCTGGAAATAGGCGATGCACATCAGCACCAGCACGTCCGACTGCGTTAGCTCTGCTGCACGCCCGCTGCCGCCGGCGGCGGTGCCAAATGCATTGCCAAATGCACTGCGGATGGCGTCGGCATAGGCTGGTCGGGTGAGGTGCTTCCAGCCGCCGGCGACGGCGACCAAGTCGTAGGGCCGGCCGCTCAGCTCCTCACGAATGTCATCGATGAGTAAGTCGATGCTGCAGCTTTTGCCGACGATCCGCGCCAACGTCTCGCGAGTTACCGGTTCGCTGGCGGCAAAAATGGTTGCCTCGACCCGATGCATCCATTCACGCCAGCGCGCTTCCGGCGGCAGGTGATCCAACTCCCGGTCAAAGAGGCGGTCGCCTGATCGTCCGTCATCTGGCCGGCCCCTCCCTCGCCTCGTTGCTTCCATCATGGTCGTCACAGCCCGTAGATACGGAAGGTCGGACGGCCGGACAGTTCACGCACCGCGCCGAGTTCGACCAAACGATCGAACAGGCGGCGCAGCCCACGGTCGCTCATGCCGGCAATATCTTCCGAGGCAACGATCGCATCGTCGGACAGCAGCTTGTCGACAACAGCGCCCGCTGCCTTGGCCCTGAGTTTCGGGGCAACGGCAAGCAGCCGGTCCGCACGGCGCTCGAGCTCCGCGGAAAGATCAATCGCGCGCAGCGCAGCGCGCGCCTGCACGGCAAGCAGACCTTTCGCATGCTCAGGGTCTGTCCCAATGCTTATCGCCACGGAGCTGGCTGCCGATCGACGCGGGCGGGCGCTTGCGCCCAAGGCCGCTTCGGCGCCCAGCAGCGGCACCGCATGAACCCAACCCAACCGTTGCGCCAGCAAAGCGTCGGCGAGCCAGGCTCCAAGAGCGCGCGCAAAGCCGTGGCGTACGGCGATCGCGATGGCGCCGGTCAGCATTCCGACCAACCCGGCGCTGGCGCTGAGCTGGCGAAGATCGTCCGTCAGGTCGCTCACGCTCGCGTCGTCGCGCGCTAGACCTAGATTATCCAGCATCGCGCCGATGCCAGCCTTGGTCAGCAGTTTTTCCGCAGGCATTCCGGCCAGCCGGCGCCAGGCGAGGAGCAAAAGACCGGCGGGCCCGACATTGTCGCCCGGTCGCGTGAGCAGCACGGCGTCGCGAAGTGCTGCTTCATCCTCGACGCGGCCGGCCTGCTTCGCCGTTACCGCGGCAGCCGTTAGCGCCAGGCGCTGCCGCCAGGCGCCGGCCCACCGCTCCTGCCGGCGGACCACCATATCGAGCGCGCCGATGATGGCGCCCGCGGCGAGTGCGACGTCCTCAAAATCTTTTCCAGCAAGGCTTTGCGCATCTGGGATGGCGCGGCGCAGCCACGTCGGCATCGTTGCCATCGGCAAGGTCGAAGGGGAACCGGCAAGCGTGGCGTGGTGGCGCGGAGAGGGCTTGGGACGCAGAATCATCGACAGCACGATGAATCATGGCGGCGCTTTTGGCAACCGAAATACGGAACAACCGCCGCGCCTGTCGTACACGGACAACGAGCGATAATGTTGCATTATCGTTCGTTGTTTACGAGCCTTCGGAGCCATGGTAGAATACGCCAGAATGGTAGACTTTTGGAGTCTTTCGTGTCCCTGAACATCAAAAATCCGGCCACCGTGGCTCTCGCCGACGAACTCGCGCGCCGCCAGGGCATCAGCAAGACGGCAGCCATTCATCAGGCCCTGAGCGAGCGCTTGCATCGCTTGGGCTTTGGAGAGATCGCTCAGGAGCGTCTGCTGACAGAATTGCGCGCCATCCGAGAAAGAGTGGCACGATTGCCTGAACTGGATAATCGCAGCGACGAGGAGATCATCGGGTATGACGAGCATGGAATCCCGAACTGATGGTGATCGATACCTCAGCTGTTGTAGCGATCCTTCGGAGCGAGCCTGAGGCAGCAAGGCTGGAACGAGCGCTGATCTTGGACCCAATCCGTCTGGTCCCGGCAACCTGCGTGCTCGAGGCACGCATGGTGCTGGTCAGCAGGCGCGGCGAACACGTATTGGCCGAGATCGATCTTTGGCTGCGCAAAATCGAGGCCGACATCATTCCTGTCGACTCCGAATTGGTTGATCTGGCGACCCAAGGTTGGCTGACCTACGGCAAAGGCCACCACCCGGCGGCGCTGAATTTTGCCGATTGCCTCTCCTATGCTTTGGCAAAGCGTGCAGATGAACCGCTGCTTTTCATCGGCAACGACTTCTCCCAAACGGATATCGAAGCGGCATGAGCATGGCTGGCGACGCGCAACGATCATCCGCTGCTTCCGGCGATGACGACATGCCCGACATCGTCGATATCGTCATGCAGATGGGCGATGCCGACCTAGCCTCGTCCCCTCCCCTTCCAGCCATTGCCAATCCCAGCCTGCCTGCGCATCTTGAGGCGCTCGCCGGCCGCGCGCGCGATTATATCGAGGCGGCGAGTTCAGCCAACACGCGCCGCGCTTACGCAGCCGACTGGAAGCATTTTTCGAGCTGGTGCCGGCGCCAAGGCATAGAGATGTTCCCGCCCGATCCTCAGGTCGTCGGACTCTATATCGCCGCCTGCGCGTCAGGTACGGCCACTGGCGACAAAAAGCCCAACACCGTTTCAACCATCGAGCGCCGGCTTTCGTCGCTCTCGTGGAATTTTTCCCAGCGCGGTCAGCCGCTCGACCGCAAGGATCGGCATATCGCCACGGTGATGGCTGGCGTTCGCAACACCCACGCCTCCCCTCCCCGGCAGAAGGAAGCGATCCTGCCAGAGGATCTGATCGCCATGCTCGAGACCCTCGACCGCGGCACGCTGCGTGGTCTGCGCGACCGCGCCATGCTGCTTTTGGGCTTCGCCGGCGGCCTTCGCCGTTCCGAAATCGTCGGCCTCGACGCCGGCAGGGATCAGACCGACGACGGACGCGGCTGGGCCGAGATTTTTCCCGAGAAGGGTCTGCTTGTCACATTGCGCGGCAAAACGGGCTGGCGCGAGGTCGAAATTGGCCGCGGCTCCTCCGACGCCACCTGCCCTGTGGTCGCTCTGCAGACCTGGCTAAGACTGGCGCGCATTGCGCACGGACCGCTGTTTCGACGCGTTGCTGGTCAAGGCAAAGCCGTCGGTGCCGATCGCTTGAACGACCAGGAGGTCGCACGCCTGGTCAAGCGCGCGGCCCTGGCCGCCGGCGTGCGCGGCGATCTGTCGGAGGGCGAACGGGCCAAGAAATTCGCCGGCCACTCCCTGCGGGCCGGCCTCGCCTCGTCGGCCGAGGTCGACGAACGCTATGTGCAACAGCAGCTCGGTCACGCCTCGGCCGAGATGACTCGAAAGTATCAGCGCCGGCGCGATCGTTTCCGCGTCAATCTCACCAAGGCGTCCGGGCTCTGAAAAGCCCCCTCCCCTGCCCCGTTTTGTCCGCTGGGATGAGGCGGTCAGATCTCAGGCGATAACAATACCTCATCGAGCACAGCGAGCGCTGTATCCAGACTATCGGCGGCCGACGCTTCGTAGTCAGGCATGATCATCAACTGCGTTATGGCACGGCCCACAAATTCCGGGTTTAGCTTTTCCAACCGATCCTTGGTCCGGGAGACCTGTTCCGGGAATGCGCGCAGATTGAAGCGAACAAATGACGAGGTCTCTTATCCCCGACACGAATAGCTCGCGATCTCATCGGGATTTCCCTTACCGTCATAGGCAGCTTGAGTGGGATAAGCGCAGATCGGCTGGTGCTTGCCAGGGAATGCCTTGCTGCCAGCCGCGAGAGAGTCCGGAGCCTTGTCTTGGTTTATCCAGCCCTCGATGGCGGCCAAAGGATCAAAGTCGTCGAAGGCTTGGCCATCGCCGCAGTGGGTCATCCCCGGGATTATGAACATGCGCACGAAACGGCGAGTCGCTTCCAAATCGCCGCCGCCTGTGACCTCGACGACTTGCTTGTACCAGCGCACCAGATCGTTGGCCGAGAAGACCGGATCGGAAAGTCCCTGAAACAAGAGCAGCTTTCCACCGTGGGCAGCGAAGCTGGCGAGATACGTGCCGGTCGCATCATTGAGCTTGGCCGTATCCGCAACGCGTGCCGGATCCTTGTCGAAGTCGAACTTCAGGGGGTCAAAATTCGGCGCCGGGGGCGTCATGAAGTAGTATTGAAGCGAGCGGGCTCCCAGAACGATGTTGTTTGCATCCGACTGGGAAGTGGGGGATTTGCCCAGCTTCCACATTCTCCAGTCCGCGCCCGCAACGCCCGTATCATATGGCCAATCGCTGTAAAGCTTTTCGCCATCGGAGCTTTCCGGACCCGCGAACGCGCGGCTCATGGCCTGCACTTGACCAGCCGTGAGGCAGCTGTCCGTCTTATCGCCTTGGCAGGACAGGACCTTTGGGTCGAACCGGCACTGCTGCCAGGCGTTGATGACGCCATCCTCAATGCCATCGCGGGCATCACAGGCAGCGAGAACCGCGTTGGCGACGAGGTTCAGATCCTGCTGGGAGAAGGCGCGGGATAGAATGGGATGGCCGGCCTCATCCTTGGGAGCGATGCTCATGTACTCGCGAGTATCCCAGGCTTGGGCAATGTTGGCGGCACTGAGACGAAAACCCGGGCTACCTGCAACAATCCCGTCGAACTCGAGCGGATATCGCTGAGCGCCGGTGGGACCGGATGAACATCCATAAGAGTACCCGTGTGACGCCGCTCGGTCGAGAGCGAATTGTAATGCAGGTCGAGAGCGGACAGACGCCTGAGGCCGTCGCCAAAGCCGCAGGCGTCTGCCCGCGGACGGTTCGCAAATGGCTCGACCGGTATCGCGCCGAGGAAATGCCAGGATTGCGGGATCGCTCATCTCGCCCTCATCGGCTGCGCCGGCCGACGCCTCAGGCGGTTATTGAGACGATCGAGCGGCGCGGTACCCGTGATCTGCGGGATTGGCTTTTCGATCAGGCTGAAGATGCCAGATCGAACGAGGACCTTGCTCGCGTTTTGTCGCGCGGTGGAGGGAGACTTTGACTATCTTGCCAGCCGTGTCGACAATCGAGCGCTTGTGCGCGGACGCCCTGGTCGACGCCGAGCGCCGGATCGAAACGCGGATTGCGGAAAAGCTGGATGCTGGTGCGCGCGAGCGGTTGGATGGGCTTCTGACCGAAATGTTGGCCGGTAACATAAGCCGCTTCATCTTGCTTCGCAAGTTCGAGCTCGGCAACAATTCCGCGGCGGCAAACCGGCTGCTTGACCGACTGGAGTTCCTGCGCGGTGGGTCTTGATCCGCAAGTGCTCGCCGGCATCCGCAACACCGCATCGCTCGCCTGCGTCGGCAGGGTGAGCGCTATTTCACCGATGGCTTGCGCGATATCAGCTCGGATCGACGCTGGGCGATCCTTGCCGTTTGCGCCGTGGAATGGGAGGCGGCGGTCGCCGATGCCGTGGTCGAGACCCATGACCGGATCGTAAGGAAGACCTGGCGAGAGACTAAGGAGGAAACGGGCTTGACGCTGCAGAGGCTCTATTCGGCCGACATATGCGAGCAATTCTATGAAGCGGACCGCGACGCCATTAGCCTCCTGCCGGTTTTCGTGGGTTTCGCGGGGTCGACAGAGACGGTGCGACTGAATGCCGAACACAGCGAGTTTCAGTGGGTCCCCTTCGATCAAGCGGTCAACATGGTTCCGTTTGCCGGGCAGCGGAACGTGCTCAGGCACGTCCAGAAAGAGTTCGTCGAGCAAGAGCCAAATCGCTGGCTGTTAATTCATCCGCCACGCTAGGCAGCCGGGACGACGCGAGCGGCCGATTCCCACCCCTCCGGGCCGTCAGGGAAGGTGGAAAATCGACCCAAAGCGTCCTCCAAGCGGCGAATTTCGAAGTAAGTTTTTCCGCCTTGCTGGAACCCTGCACCTTCATAGAAGGCGGGCAAGATGGCGGTGGCCCGATTCCTTCGCAACCTGATCGCGACCGTGCCCTATGCCATCCATACCATTCTGACCGACAACGGCATTCAGTTCACCAACCGGACCTGCGAGCGGCATGCCCTTCAGCACATCTTCGACGGCATCTGCGACGAACATGGCATCGAGCACCGGCTCACAAAGATCAACCATCCCTGGGCGAACGGCCAGGTCGAGCGGATGAATCGGACCATCAAGGACGCCACCGTCAAGCGTCGGGTGCAATTCCGCATAGGCGAATTTCGACGTCCGATCGATGGCCACGAAAAGGCGCAGCTTGCCCTCGGCGGTCTGCACCTCGGCGAGGTCGATATGGAAATAGCCGAGCGGATAAGCGTTGAACTTCTTCCTGGCCGGCTTGTCGGCGTCCTGCGGCAGCCGCGAAATGCCATGGCGCTGAAGGCAGCGATGCAACGACGAGCGCGTCAGATGCGGGATCGAGGGCTGTAGGGCATAGATGCAATCATCCAGCGCCAGCAACGTGTGCTTGCGAAAGGCGACGATCACCGCTTCCTCTTCGAGCGACAGCACTGTCGATCTTGGTTTCTTCGGGCCGGTGGGAAGATCGGCGGTCGAGGTCCGGTTCCTCCACTTTCTAACGGTCTTCTGATCGATGCCGTAGCGCTTGGCCAGCGCTCTCAGGCTCTCTTCACTATGCTGTATCGCTCGACGGACTGCCTCTGTCGTCGTGGCGCGGCGGTGTAGAACCTGTCCCATAGCGCATCCTTTGATTCGGACGGCAATGATGCGCCATTAAAGTCCGGGATCAAACAGCTAGGTACTACCACCGGGCATGCCTCGCCCTGGTGCCAAGCTTTTGAAATGTACCATGAGCGGAATTTTGCCTCGGTAGGGTGCAGTGGCGAATGCGGCCTTTTCGGGAACGATTTCCTGCCAGTCCCAATTCAATTGGTATCCTCGCAAATAATGCGTCCGATTCCACAGCTAGCGTTGCAGAACTGGAAAACCTCGCGCGCAGCGTCGACCACCGACGCGTACCTGTTCAACTCGTTGCGCAGGTCGACAAGGAAAATGCGGTCGCCGCCAATGCCGATCACATCAAAGGAAACGGCCCGCCCATTGCCGCATGGAAGCGTGACAATGCTCACTGCTCGACCTCCTACATGTTAATGATATAGTAGCCAAGCACCCACCCGGCCAGTTTGCTGCCTTTGCCCGGCTCTAACTACCCCCTGAGGAATGTCTCTCGACATTCCTCAGGAACTCGACGCGAATGTCTGCACTATCCGGTGGGCTCAACAGGTGAACGCAACACACTAGTCTTTTGTCAAAGATGGAGTGTGGGGCATGAAGCAGCGACGTCGCATCTATTACTCTGCAGCTCAGCGGTCTGAGATTTGGGATCATTGGCAGGCTGGCGAGTCGATGAGTTCGATCGGGCGACGATTTGATCGGGAGTCCTCGTCGGTCTTTTCGGTGATCTCGCCGACAGGCGGAATTCGTCCGGCCGCTCGGAAACGGGCAAGCCAAGCGCTCAGTCTTAGTGAGCGGGAGGAGATTTCCAGAGGGCTGAGTACCTTCTGTTCGCTGCGTTCGATTGCTCGCCGGTTGGGTCGCTCGCCATCCACGATCAGTCGTGAAGTCCGGCGCAATGGTGGTCCGGATAGGTATCGGGCCGCACGGTCCGATCAGGCTGCCTGGCGGCGGCCCTGCGCCCTAAACTCTGCAAGCTGGCTTGCCGCCCGTTTCTGAGGCGGACAGTATCGGCCAAGCTGCAGCGGAAATGGTCGCCCGAGCAAATTGCCGGCTGGCTCAGGCGCACCTACCCAGGGGAGCCGCATAATCACGTGTCACATGAGACAATCTATCGAAGCCTGTTCATCCAGGCGCGTGGGGTGCTGAAAAAGGAACTGCTTGAGCATCTTAGGGCCAAAGCGCACCATTCGTCGCTCCAAACACGCCAGCCTGAAGCGGAACGGGCTCGGCCAGATCAAGGATGCGGTCTCTATCAGCGAAAGGCCTGCATCCGTTGAAGATCGTGCCGTCCCCGGCCATTGGGAGGGTGACCTGATCGGTGGATCTAGGAACAGCTATGTTGCGACGCTGGTCGAGCGTCACTCGCGCTATGTGATGCTGGTCAAGGTCGCCAACAAGGATACCGAAAGCGTCGTCTCGGCACTGATCAAACAGGCACGGAAACTCCCCGGCGAACTGTACCAGTCGTTGACCTGGGACCGAGGCAAAGAGCTCGCCGATCACCAGCGCCTGACCTTGGCCTCCGACGTCGAGGTCTACTTCTGTGATCCGCGGTCGCCGTGGCAGCGCGGCTCCAACGAAAACACCAACCGATTACTGCGCCAATATCTGCCGCGCGGAACCGATCTATCCCTGCACAGCCAGACTAAGCTCAGCGCGATCGCACGGCAGCTCAATGAGAGGCCGCGAAAGACCTTGCTTTATCAAACCCCAGCTGAAAAGTTCGCGGAGTGTGTTGCAGGGATCAGTTGAACCCACCCCGCTAAGCGGGCAGAATTTCTGCGACAGCATTTGCTGAAACCCTACTTTACAACAGTGTGGCGCTTCCGGCCGAGCGAAAGCCGGATCGGGAGGTCTTGGGACGATATCATTGTATCAATCTCGACGACGTTGCCGTTGATCCGCACACCTCGTCCCGAGATCGCCCTTCGCGCTTCCCCTTTGGAGGAGGTCAATCCGGCGCGTACCAGCAAATCCACAAGGGCTACTCCGGCCAACCCCTCGGCGTCATTTAGATGAAGCGTCGGTAGCCCCTCTGCGGCTTCGCCCTGCCCAAATGCTTGGCTAGCCGTGGCCTCCGCCTGTTTGGCGGCGTTAGTTCCATGTGCCAGGGCCGTAGCTTCGTTGGCGAGACGTTCTTTGACGGCGTTTAGCTCGGTTCCTTCAGCCTGTCCAAATCGCTCGATCTCGTTCATCGGCAGATCGGTGAAAAGCTTCAGAAACCGAACGACATCAGCGTCTTCCGTGTTACGCCAGAATTGCCAGTAATCGTATGGCGAAAGGCGATCTTCGTTGAGCCACACAGCTCCGGCAGCCGTCTTACCCATCTTGACACCTGAAGAAGTCGTCAGAAGCGGCGTAGTCACTCCGAAGACTTCCTTTCCATCCGTCCGCCGTATCAAGTCGATGCCATTGATGATGTTCCCCCACTGGTCGGCTCCACCCATCTGCAAACGGCAACCGGTCCGGCGGGATAGCTCAAGGAAGTCGAACGCTTGGAGGATCATGTAGTTGAATTCTAAGAAGCTCAGATTCTCCTGCTTTTCCAGCCGCGACTTCACACTGTCGAAAGAGAGCATCCGATTGACGGAGAAATGCCTGCCGACGTCTCTCAGCATGTCGATCCAACGAATGCTGTCCAGCCAGTCGGCATTGTTCACCATCACGGCATCCATCGGGCCGTCTCCGAAGACAAGGAGACGGTCAAAGACCTTTCTGATCCCTTCAATGTTGGCGGCGATCCGCTCGTCCGTCAGCATCGGCCGCGCCTCCGAACGGAAGCTGGGATCGCCGATGCGGGTGGTCCCACCCCCAATGAGAACGATGGGTTTATGGCCAGTCTGCTGAAGATGACGAAGCGCCATGATCAGAAGAAGATGGCCGACATGAAGACTGTCAGCCGTCGCATCAAAACCAGCGTAAGCGGGTACGACGCCTGCTTCAAAGGCGGCATCGACACCCGGCAGGTCGGTCCGTTGATTTACATAGCCGCGCTCAATGAGCGTCTTCAAAGCGGCCGAACATGGTTCGGAATGGCCGGTTGATAAATCGGGAAGTGCCATAGGGAATCCTCCTGGTATTGCCGCCAGGGGGTCCTCTCAATGAACAAGCCGCCTGACGGCGGCTTGTTTCAAGGCATGATCGAAACGCGCCGCTCCTTATGGAAGCGTCGCATAATAGATTGCAGCGATGGGCGCGGACTTGATCATGTGCCGATGCATAAAGGACTTTATCCGCACCTGCAAGCAATCTGAAATGGCTACTTCGGGGAGCTGCCGAGCCTTTGTCGCGACGATTTTGCAACTGACTTTTGCACCGTCGCAGAACTCAACTTTTGCGACAACATCTCACCAAGGCGTCCGGGCTCTAGAAAAAAGTCCCCCTCCCCTGTTGCGGTCACTATGCATTTTTATATAGTCACCGTAGTCACAATGGTCACGGAGGCCAGAATGCAGTCTGCTCCAAAAGAGGATGCCAACTGGACCGTCGCTCGGGCCAAGGCGCGGCTGTCGGAAGTCATCGAGCGTGCGCAGGCGGCGCCGCAAACGATCACGCGCAACGGTAGGCCAAGCGTCGTTGTCGTCTCCGCCGAGGAATGGCAACGCAAGACGGTGCGCAAGGGTACGCTTGCGGAGTTTCTGCTGGAGTCGCCGCTACGCGGCGCGGAACTCGACCTTGAGCGTCAACGCGATGAACCGCGTGATCTGCCGCTGTGAGGCTACTGCTGGACACGAATGTCCTGTCCGAGGTGACAAGGCCGGCGCCGGACGCACGCGTTCTGGAATGGCTGGACAAGCTCGACGAGGATCGCTCGTTCATCAGCGTGGTGTCGATCGCGGAAATCCGGCGCGGCGTTGCTCTCATGGGCGAGGGTCGGAAGCGTGAGGCGCTGGCCGAATGGCTTGCCCGAGACCTGCCTCAGCGTTTCGAGCAGAGAGTCCTCCCCGTCGACGAGCCGGTTGCTCTGGCCTGGGGCGATCTGATGGGTCTTGCGAAGCGCCGCGGCCGCGGGCTGACGTCAATGGACGGATTGATCGCAGCCACAGCGATTGCCCAGGAGCTCACTCTGGCAACGCGTAATATGAAGGATTTCGAAGGCTTCGGAATAGAGCTCTTCGATCCGTGGACTGCGTGAATCGCCCAGCACCTCATCCCGAATGCTCGAAGCGAATTTCGAAAAAGAAGTGTGGGTTTGCTCTCATACCCTTTGCTGAAATGTTGTGACAGAGCGCATGGAATGCCACGCGCTTCAAATCGGAGTAGCCATCCAGGAAGCCTGAAGCCCTTTGAAGCGCATGTCCGTCAGCTATTCATAGCGTGGATGACTTTGATCGAAACAAACGATTTCATAACTCTTCGGAAATCTTGCATGGACAAAAGCACGTCCGCACCGATCACCCATCCAAGGAGAAAATCTTCCATGCGCCCTGACGTGCAGTGGAGGTCGTGCCGAGAAGTGAGTTGCAACTGGCCGACCATGTCGGCGGTTCGACGCTAGTCGTCCCCAATGTTCCTGAGCTGCGAAGTCTTGCAGGCGAGCCCGCTGCCCAGCGCGATTCTGCTTGTGGGCGGGCTTATTGCCGCAGGCAGATCCGGTCGGCTCGTCTGGGCAGCGGATTGGAGACCCGGCCGGCAGCGCTACCATACAACATCACCGCACTTTACATCTACGCGGTATTGCCGTGCTTCCAGTCGGTGCCATGTTTGGCCGACGCATGACGCGATGCGGCCTCCTGCACAGCCGAAGGCGTTATCGGATGTGCGACCGGGAAGCAGGTGGACAGTGCAGCACGTGTCACTCGCTGTGCGACGGTCTTTCGGGGAATGAAATCGGGCCAGTTCACGGCGCGGTGATCCAGCCAAGCTCTCGGCGTCATGGAACGGCAGGCGCCACGATCGAAGCATCTCATGTTGATTCAGGCGGACCCTTATGAGGCGTTCTTTGATGCCGGGTATGCCTGACAGGCGGTTGCAGCTGCAAGCGACAACGCGGCCTATTTAGTTGGAAACGGTCTGAGGCAGGCCAATTTGGCTTGTCCGTCACTATGTGGAGAAAGAAATGCTGTGTCTAGGAATTAGCGGCGGACTTGACCAAGTCCATGAAAACCGATTCGAGCTTCGGAACGCCTTTATGCACGATGGCGCCGCGGTGCTCGTCCGAGACGGACGGGTGATAGCAGCCGTCGAAGAGGAACGCCTCAATCGGATGAAACACTCCAACAAGCTCCCAATTCGTTCGATTCAATACTGTCTGTCAGCGGCGGGGGTTCAGCTCAACGACATTGATCGTGTCGCGCTCTACGCCAGCGAGCCCTATGCCAACGCCATGCTTGAAAGTATGTCCGCATCCCACCCGGACATTCTCTCCATTCCGTTGAGTGCTAAAACGTTGGTGCAGGATCTGTTAACGCGTGAGTTCGGCACTAAGTTGGACAGTTCGCGTATTTCATTCGTAAGTCATCATCAGGCGCACGCCGTGAGCGCCTTTGCAATGTCGGGCTTCGAACAAAGTCTCATTCTAGCGATTGATGGCTCTGGTGATTTCCTATCGGGCCTCGTGGCGGTAGGGTCTGGCACAGAAATTACGCAACTCGAGGCTTTCCCCGAGAACAATTCTCTTGGGCTGTTTTATCTCGAGACGATCCGCTATCTCGGCTACGGCTTGTTCGACGAGTATAAGGTAATGGGACTCGCGCCCTACGGCGACCCCGCTCCCTATCGCGAGCTCTTCGAGCAGTTCTACGAGCTCTCCGCCAACGGCGGTGGCTACCGTGTTCACCTCGACCGCATCGGTCCGGCGTTGCTCCGCAATATCGAGGTCAGGCGAAAGGGAATGCCCTTCACCCAGCAGCATCGAAATGTGAGTGCGTCACTGCAGGAAGCGCTTGAGCGGATCGTGTTCCACATTCTCCGGCATCACCGTGAGGCCACGGGCATGAAGCGGTTGTGCCTGGCGGGGGGGGTGGCCCACAACTGCACGATGAACGGTAAGCTGCTGTATTCAGGGCTTTTCGAAGACATCTTCGTGCAACCCGCGTCTCACGACGCTGGCTGCGCATTGGGAGCTGCGCTGATAGTCTCTAACGAGATGGGCCGCCCCGCGCCGTGTGAGCGACTGCAGGAGGTCTATTGGGGTCCTGATCTCGGGAGCGAGCGCGCCGTGCAACAGGAACTGAATGCATGGGCCGGACATCTCGAGGTTGAACGCTCTGATGACGTGGCAAGCAGTGCAGCCGACTGGATCGCCAACGGCGCCGTGATCGGCTGGGTGCAGGGTCGTTCGGAGTTTGGGCCACGTGCGCTGGGCAACCGCAGCATTCTTGCCGACCCTCGGCCCGCCGCAAACAAGGACCGGATCAATGCGATGGTCAAGAAGCGCGAAGGCTATCGGCCCTTCGCGCCATCTGTGCTGGAGGAGGATGCGAGCGAATTTTTCGACCTCCCGGACGGTAGGCACGAATTTCCATTCATGAATTTCGTCGTTCGCGTGCGTGACTCAAAGCGCGCCTTGCTCGGTGCCATCACGCACGTCGACGGTACCGCTCGCCTGCAAACAGTATCGCGCAACGCCAATCCCGCGTACTGGGAGGTCATCAATGCGTTCAAGAAGCGCACAGGCACTCCAATTCTGCTCAATACGTCCTTTAACAACAATGCCGAACCGATCGTGGATTCGGTTGCAGACGCAATTGCCACCTTTCTGACGACAGAGCTGGATGGACTTGTCGTCGGGCCCTTCCTGGTAAAGAAGCGGGCTGCAACGCTGCAGGATTGGACTGCGCTTGCGGTTTCGTTGCCGCCCTATGTGTCCCTCCATCAAACCCGCGCTTACAAAGCGCCAGATCGTCGGGAGACTCACTGCGAGATCAGCACGACCCACTTCAGCAGTGACAGTGTGCGAATTTCGCACGACTTGTTTAATCTGCTGATGCGGATTGAGGGCGAAGCCATGTTGGGAGATCTCCTCAATACAATTGCGCCGGATCAGGCTAAGCGTGACGCTGTGATGGAGGGCCTGCGACGACTGTGGGAGCAGCGCCTCGTTCGGTTGCATCCCTCACAAGCTGCTCGCATGGATCAAGACTGCGATCAAACGCTGGACCAGCATAACAGGCTCTCAGCGTGATAGCGATGCCGCTATCCAAGCTCGGCGAATAAAGGTGTTCATCGACGCCGCCGGCCACCTCACCGCGGGGCGGGGGTGGGCGTAAAAACAAGGTTTCTTAGTGCACTTCATGTTTGGCGACCCCGCCGCCCAGAAAAAAGCGCCTGCGGCGGGTCCTTTGTTAACCACCATGATGCGGGACCATAGCGACAGGGCGTGCCGGAGACGGTCAATCCGGCCGGCGATGTCGTCGCCGGCGGCGACGGTCTCATTCAGGATCAGCATCGACCAAAGAGCGAGGCCACTGCCGTTATGCTCGAGATCTGGGGACGGCGGCTTGGCGATCGCCGTCTACTCGGCGTTTCTCGAACTCACTGCATGCAAGACCGTGACGAAGCCCTTCACATTGCGGGTCGGGACATAGCTGGCTTCTTGGCGCGCTACCACCGCTAGAGATGCAGACTTCGCCCGACAGCTCCTGCTGGAGCGCGGCTTGGATCTGATGGCAGAATTCTTGCGGAGACGCGGACAAGTGGGGAGCACTCCAACCCTACACACGCGTCACTGGGCTATCAGTGTTGACCGTATAATCTTCGGAATGGCAATGGCATATTTTACAAAGCACGACCGCAATCAAATTATATACCGCAGCTGGGAAGAGCCGGAACAGTCAAGCGCAAGGATGAGAATTTTGGTCCTCAAGCTTGATCATGTCGGCGACTTTTGGATGTCTCTAGGGCCCCTAAAGGACCTTCGTCAGCGTTTTGCGCATGCCCACATTACGCTGGTGGTGGGAAGCTGGAACATCGCTACTGCAAAACAGTTCGACCTCGCCGACGATCACATTGCTTTTGACTTTTTTCCTCGCAACCCGAAAGTCAAAACGCGCAAAGAAGCCGCCGACATAAGGCCGCTGCTGACCGGCGAGTTTGATCTTGCCATTGATATGCGTGTTCCGGAAGAAACAAGGCCCATCTTGCTTGAAGTCCCCGCCAGGCACCGTGCGGCGATAGTTGATCCGTACAGCATGCATCAGATCGATATTGCGATAGCGCCATTCAATCTGAAACTGCGCAGAACCATCTTCTACAAGCTGGTCCAAAAAATAGGGCTTGCTAACAAAATCCCTCGTAGATGGCTTGATTGGTTCATTGACCGCAAGCAGGTGCGTCTCCAGCATGTGTCAGAAATCCTCCTCTTTCTGGTCGCAAAGGCAGCTGCCTATTTCGAAAGCGGAGCGGGTCACCCACAGAATTCGACTACAGGCAATGCCCCGATTGTCGTGGCTCCGTTCTCCAATTCCAGCCTGCGAGATTGGCCGATTGAAAGTTTTGGCAAAGTTGTCGCTGCTCTTTCGACCCGTGGTGAGGTGGTCCTCGTTGCCCGTGGCGAATGCCTGGAAGCGCTTGAGGAGGTTGCGAACATAGCTCGGGATCGTGGAGCCGCGAACATTCGGACGGCTGTCGACTTGTCGGAATTGGAATTCAATTATCTCGTGAATTCGGCCGCGCTCGTCGTTTCGAACAATTCAGGCACCGGGCATGTCGCTGCCCAGCTTGGCCGCCCTACTATCGGCATTTTCACGGCGTCACATCTACCGGAGATTTGGGGGTTTCGAGGTCCCCTGGTCAGCATGCTTATGAGTGTTATTGAATGTCGCGGGTGTGGTCTGGACCAAGTGCGGCATTGTCCGGTCAAAGTCCGATGCAAGTTCGACATCACGCCGGATCTCGTGATTGCCGAGGTAAACGCCTTGATGAATCATTGTAAGGGTACGGCACAAGCTTAGTGGCTCGCGGTCACCATAACCGCGATTGCCCGGATCTTGGTCGCTGATTCAATCGCTACAAACATCTAAAGGCCGAAATTCAGAATTGAATCGACTTGGTCGAAGGACCGCAGTGGCGATGTCACCCCCTGGGCCGGGCGACCATTTCGTTTTCGTTCGCATGCCCGTCCATAGCGACAGCGCCACTAACAGCAGATGAACCACACAAAGTGAGGGAGACCCCAATTAAGTGCCAAGCGACAGCTGGCCCAAGGCGCCTGGCTGAAGGCGCATGAAAACCTCGTCATCACCGGGCAGCCCGATCCCACGACATAATGCACACCTCGCTATGTTATTGAAAAAGCTGGATCTGCTGATCCTGTGATTGTGATAATGGACTGTGTCCGCTCCTGCCGGAATG
>NZ_JAMYPX010000034.1:0-46529 GCF_040320585.1 Mesorhizobium sp. M0663 | reverse complement strand
GGGGGGCCCCCGGGCGGGGGGGGGTTTGGGGTAAATGCCGGGGGCAACGCGGGCCGCCCGGGGCTTTGGGCGGGGGTCGGCGGGCTCGGGCCCCGCCGCTCGAATTGTGTTCACGATCGCCTGAAATTCCGTGCCGGCGCTTCGCTGAACTCACGACCACGGACCTTTGGGTCCGGTCGGATTGCGTCCCCAGGGATTGGGTCTCGGCTTGGCCGGCTCAGGCGGCCTCTCGGGCCGCGCGGCCCTGTCCCACGGACCAGACGGCTGCTGCCCGGTCCCTTCCGGCGCCGGCCTTGGCATCGCGGCCGCTTCGGGTGCGCCGGCCATTTCGCTCGCCATCCTCTGCAACGCGGCGATGCGGTTTTCTGTGCTCGGGTGAGTGGAAAACAAACTGTCCATGCGCTCGCCGGAAAGAGGATTGATGATGAAGAGATGGGCGGTTGCCGGATTGCGCTCGGCATCCGGGTTGCGGATGCGTTCGGCGCCCCGCGCGATCTTGTCAAGTGCCGAGGCGAGCCACAGCGGGTGTCCACAGATTTCGGCACCGCGCCGGTCGGCCTCATATTCGCGGGTGCGGCTCACCGCCATCTGCACGATCATGGCGGCCAGGGGCGCGACTATCATCGCCACGAGCACGCCGACGATGCCAAAGGAATTGTTATTGTCGCGGTTGCCGCCGAAAAAGAAGGCGAAATTGCCGAGCATCGAAATTGCGCCGGCAAAGGTGGCGACGATCGTCATGGTCAGCGTATCGCGGTGCTGCACATGGGCGAGCTCGTGTGCCATCACCGCCGCGACTTCTTCATGCGATAGCCGCTCGAGCAGGCCGGTGCTGGCGGCGACAGCGGCATTTTGCGGATTGCGGCCGGTGGCGAAGGCATTGGGCTGCGGATTGTCGATGAGATAGGTTCTCGGCATCGGCAGGCCGGCACGTTGCGCGAGACCCTTCACGATGGCGTAATATTCAGGCGCGTTGCGTTCGTCGACTTCGATCGCACGGTGCATCGACAGCACCATCTTGTCGGCGTTCCAATAGCTGAACAAATTGGTGCCGGCGGCGATCAGCAACGCGATCATCATGCCGCCGGATCCGCCGATGAGATAGCCGACACCCATGAACAGGGCCGTCATTGCGGCCAAAAGCATGGCGGTGCGAAGGGTGTTCATCGTCTGCTCCGTTCTGGCCCAACAAAGGGGTCGATCCTTGTGGGCCCATCGCTATATGATGGGAAACAGCGGTTCCCGTTTCAATCGGGGCCTGTTTCAATCTAGCGGAAGATCGCATGATCGACAAAACCAGCCAAACGCATGCTAACGGCTCGCCGCAAAAGCCGCTGACCCCGGCAGCCAGGCGCGCCTTGGTCGAGGCCGAGGCCCGGCGGGAGAAATATCGCGAGAAGGAAGCCGCACAACCGAGAGAGATCGGCGGGCGCGGAGGAAAGGAGCCCGGCCGCTACGGCGACTGGGAGGTCAAGGGCCTGACCAGCGACTTTTAGCCCAGGCAGGGTGCTAGTCAAACAGGCAGCGCGGCCCGCTCCACTCCGATGGCAATCCAGCCGCTGGAATCGACGGCGATGCCGATCGCGTCATAGCCGGCGATGGTGGCATGCGGCGTCTCCAACGGATGCCGGTGCGTGGCGCTGATCACCACGACCGCAGCGCCCGCGGCTTCGGCCGCCGCTATGCCGGCCGGCGCGTCCTCGAAGACGAGGCAGTCGCCCACATCGACGCCGAGCCGTTCGGCCGCCAGCCGGAAGCAGTCGGGCGCCGGCTTGCCGCGCGATACATCCTCCGCCGCAACAATCACGGCGGGAGCCGGAATACCCGCGGCCTGCAGGCGCAGCAGGGCGAGCTCGCGCGGTGCCGAAGTGGCGATCGCCCAGCTTCCAGGCGGCAGCGACGCCAGGAAGGCCGCGGCGCCGGCAATCGGGCGAATGCCCTCGACATCGGCCGCCTCGGCCTGCAAAAGCGAATCGGCTTCGCGGGCAGGATCGACGCCTGGGAGCGCCAGCCGGCCGATGGTCTCGATCGCCCGCACGCCGTGGATGGTCGGCAGGAATGCGGCGACGTCAAGACCTTGCCGATGCGCCCACGCTGCCCAGACCCTTTCCGCTGCGGCGATCGAATTGAGAATCGTGCCGTCCATATCGAACAGGAAGGCCGCGAATTTTCTGCCTGCAAACATCGGTTTCCCGGGGTCATCTTGGAGGGATTATTTCGAAAGACGCGTGTCAATCGACCGTAACGTTGCCGCGTCCGTATGGGAAGCCGCGAGGCGTCGTTTTTGACGACCACAAGGAACCGCCACGCACTGTCCCGCGTTGATCGGCACTATCTTCCATGACGATCGCAGGGGAGGGCGATGCTGATTCGGCTCGGCTATGAAATTGCCATTGAATGCGTTGCAGCAACGCCGGTCGTTTCATTGCTCGATATCCACGGGGATCGCCAGGCCGACATCAAGCGGCAGACGCGCGTGCTGACCTCGCCGTCGGTCCCGACCAGGGTCTACCACGACCTTTTCGGCAATAGCTGCCGCCGCTTCACGGCGCCGGCCGGAAGCTTTCGCATCCTTTATGACGCGGTGGTCGAGGACAGCGGCGAGACGGACGAAGTCAACACGCTGGCGAGAGAAGTCCCGGTTGCCGAATTGCCGGACGAGGTGCTCGGCTATCTGCTCGGCAGCCGTTACTGCGAGACCGACCATCTCGGCGACCTGGCCTGGCAACTTTTCGGCCAGCTTCCACCGGGCTGGGCGCGGGTGCAGGCCATCGTCGACTATGTCCACAACCGCCTGTCCTTCGGCTACGGCTATGCGCGCTCGACCCGCACGGCGGCGCAGGCGCATGAGGAACGCGTCGGCGTCTGCCGCGACTTTGCCCATCTGGCGATCACGCTCTGCCGCTGCATGAACATCCCGGCCCGCTACGTGAACGGCTATCTCGGCGATATCGGCGTGCCCGCCGATCCGGCGCCGATGGATTTCTCGGCGTGGGTGGAAGTGTTCCTCGACGGCAGGTGGTACACTTTCGATCCTCGCCACAATGTGCCGAGGATCGGCCGCGTCGTCATCGCCCGCGGCCGCGACGCCACCGACGTGCCGCTGCTGCACAGTTTTGGCCCGCATCGGCTCACCCTGTTCAAGGTCTGGACGCACGAGCAGGAAGGTAATCTGTTCAAGCCGCCTTGTCGTGGCGTCGACAAGACGGTCAGCGCACGGATGCTGGCCTAGTCTTTCGGGACACATTCACAGTCCGTGTTTCCATTTCCCGCCACCGCGATCGTGCTGAACCGGTTCGATACATCTCGTCTGTACCGGATTGGGACGCAGTCCAGTCGTCCTGAATTGCGAGCCTGTTCGTGGTAAGCGCTTTGTCGACAAAGCCGTGCCGGCGCAGCTTTCGTTTACCCTCTGTTTACCCTGCCGCCGCTCGAAACCGTTTGGAAACAATGACCTGATCGCGGGCCGGTCGCTTTCCCGGGCCTGGCGGCGCGATCCGGCCGGATTCCTGCAATGCGCGTTCGGACAGCTGCAGGCTGTAGCGAATGGAGGCGGAAGGAATGCGGCGTTTCGGGGGTCTTGTTCAGACGATCGGCGGCTTTGCCGGGGATCGCAGCGGAAATTTCGCGGTCCTGTTTGGGATAATCGGCTCAGTGCTGGCACTGAGTGTCGGCTTTGCGGTCAACGTGTCCCAACTCTACAATGTAAAATCGAGCCTGCAAGGCGTGGTCGATGCAGCGGTCACCTCGACGGCCCGCGACCTGACAACCGGCGTCATCAGCGAGGCCGACGCCAGCAAATCGGTGCAGGCCTTTCTCGATGCCAACAGCACGGCGGGTATCCTCCAGGACAACCAGATCGTCCTCGACAATCTGGTTGTCGACAGGACAGCCAAGACTGTCCAGGCGGACGTCCATGTCAACGTCAACTACTATTTCCCGCTTTTCAGCACGGGTGGCATGCAACGCGTCCCCGCATCGACGACGGCGCTCTATTCGGACAAGCAGATCGAAGTCGCGATGATGCTGGACGTGACCGGGTCGATGGCCGGCCAGAAAATCATCGATCTGCGGGCGGCCGCGGCGAATGCTGTCGACAGCTTCCTGGGCGGCCAGGACCCCTCCAGGCCACGTGTGCGGGTTGCCATCGTGCCTTATGCCAATTCGGTGAATGCCGGTACACTTGCCGCCAGCAGCGTCTATGTGGAAACCACCGCCAGTCAACGCAAACAGGCGCCGGCCAATGACGCCGTGCAGTATGTCTCGGGCTTTATCCGTCCCGATAATTGCGCCACCGAGCGCAAGGGGACCTATCAGTATTCGGATGCGGGCCCCGACGTCAGCATGGTCAATCGCGACTACCTGCTGTCATCCTTCGCCTGGCAGACCGGCACCGCCGCCTGCCCGATCGCCGCGCTGATGCCGCTGACAGCGGATGCGACGGCGCTCAAGACGGTCATCAAGAATTTCGTCGCCTCCGGCGGCACCGCCGGCCATATCGGCGTGCAGTGGACCTGGTACATGCTTTCGGAAAACTGGGGCAGTGTGATGAAAGCCTCGGAACGGCCGGCCAAGATGGATCCAAAGAAGGTTGCCAAGATCGCGATCCTGATGACCGATGGCGAATTCAACCTGTCCTACTTCGATGCGAGCACGGTCAGCGACGTCTACAATGACGCCGGCAAGGAGCCGACCCGCACGGCCGCCAAGAAACTTTGCGCTGCCATGCGCGACAAGGGCATCGAGGTCTTCACCATTGGGTTTGACCTAAACGAAACGAATGCCAAGGCGACGCTCCAGGATTGCGCGAGCCCGGACACCGCCAAGATCAAGCACTTTTATCAGGCGGCCAATGGAACGGAACTCAACCAGGCTTTCCAGGATATAGCGCGCAACGTCGAGATGTTAACCGTAACCAAATAGGGGACAACAGCCCAAAAAGGAAAGGCCGCCGCTTCTCGCGAAGCCGGCGGCCTTCCGTGTTTCCGTCCATGGCGCGGCTCCTGGCGGCGACCCTGGTCGCCAGCCGCGCATCTCGCGCCTTAGCGGGAAGACTGCTTCCCGAAAGTGCGATCCGCTGAGGCCACGTTCTGGAAAACGAAATCACTCGACATCGGATCACCTCCTTTCGATTTGTTGAACACTCCCTCATGATGGGGTGTCATCCGGCAAATGGCAAGGCGCGGCACCCGAAAATCCTGAACAAGCCTGCTTGTGCACTCGGGCGGCTTGCGGCCGGCCGATCGGGCAGGCAAGATCGAGCCGCTATTGTTCCGGGCCACTATTTTGCCGGGTAAGGGAGGACGGGATGGAGGCAGCCGAGAGAGCGGCCCGGATTGTTCGGACGGTCATCGAGACGCTGAAGCCGGGTTTTGCGGTGAGGCTGTGGACAGGCGAGCGGATCGGCCCGGCTGCCGGCCCGGTGCTCACCATCAACGACCAGGACATCGTCTGGCAGATCGTACGTCGGCCCTCTTTATCGACGCTGATCGAGATGTGGATTGCCAAGGCGGTCGACGTCGAAGACGGATCGCTGTTCGATTTCTACGCCTTGCCCACGCACGGCAAGCTCAGGACGAAGCTCAAGACATTGCCGAAGCTGGCGATCCTGCGCGACCTGCCGGCGGTGCTGTTTTCGCGAAAACAGATGACGACGCGAACCGATCTTTCCGGCCGCAATCCTTTCGTCAGCGGTTCGAGCAAGGAGGCGATCGAGCATCATTACGACATTTCCAACGCATTCTACCGGCTCTTCCTCGACGAGCGCATGGTCTATAGCTGCGGCTACTTCAAGGATTTCGCCAACGATATCGATCAGGCCCAGAGAGACAAGCTCGACCATATCTGCCGCAAGCTTCGGCTGAAGCCCGGCGATAGATTGCTCGACATCGGCTGCGGCTGGGGAGCGATGCTCATCCATGCGGTGAAGAATTATGGCGTCGTCGGCCACGGCGTTTCGCTATCGGAAGCACAGACCGAGCTCGCCCGTGAACGCATCCGCGCCGAGGGGCTGGAGGACCGCATCACCATCGAGATAAAGTCCTATGCCGAGCTGTCCGGCTCCTTCGACAAGATCTCGTCGATCGGCATGTTCGAGCATCTGGGGCTTGCCAACCATGCGGCCTATTTCTCGAGGATCCATCGCCTGCTCAAGCCGGGCGGCATCTATCTGCACCACGCCATCACCCGGCGCGACAAGGGCAGCTTGAAGAAGACGCTGCGCAAGGGGCCGGAATTCAAGGCGCTGATCAAATACATTTTTCCGGGCGGCGAACTCGACACGATCGGCATGACGCTCGGCAATCTCGAGGCCCACGGCTTCCTCGTCTACGACGTCGAAAATTTGCGCGAGCACTATGCGCGCACCTGCAGGCTATGGGCCGAGCGCCTCCACGCACGCTTCGACGAAGCTATCGCCGAGGTCGGCGAAGCCAAGGCGCGGCTCTGGCTGCTTATCTCACCGGCTGCTCGATTACCTTCGAACGCGCCTCGGCGCAGGTTTTCCAGACCGTCGCCACAAGGCGCGCGCGTGGGCCGAGCGGCCTGCCGCCGACGCGGGCGGATTTGTACCGATAGCTACAGGAGGCGCATCGTGGCGCCGATCTCGACGCGGGCCGGTCGATCGACGGTGCAGTAGACGCCGAGGTTATGGGCGTTGTGGCGGACCAGGCTGCGCAGGATTGCCGGGTCGTGGTCGAACCCGTCCTGGCCAATGATGGTGAAGCCGCAGCGGCGGCACGGCTCGGAGATGGTCAGGAGCAGGTCGCCGATCGCCAGCTTGCGCCCGATCCATTCCGTCTCGGGGAACGACCCCTCGACCTCCGGCACATCGACGACGATGTTGGGGCGGAAGCGGCGCGCGTCGGCGGTGCCCTTTGGATGCAGCACTTTCAAACGCGCCAGTGAGGCGGTGGTCAGCAGATGAATAGGGGCTTTGACGTAGCGTTCCGTCAGCAGAGGGCCGGCGTAATCCGGAGCCGCATTTTCCCGACGGAACGGCCGGATGGAAGCCGCAAAGCCGAGATAGGCGCAAATGGCGCGATCACTTTGCGCGCCAGGTGCCGAAAGCCAGCGTCCGTCGGGGATGGCGACCTCCAGCCTGCCGGCCTGCGACAGCCGGGTGCGGATGCGGGGCACCTTGTGCCATTTCGCTTCGCGGTCGGGCCGTGCGATTTCATCGGTCGAGGTATCGACAAGACCAAACAGGCGGTCGCCTTCGACGGTATGCCGGTCGACGGAGATCGCCTGCTGAAACTCGCCGGCGAGCGAGCTCGCGGGATAGCGCCAAAGCTCGGTGACGGCGCCCAATGCGGGTTGCATCAGCCCTTCTTGTTTTGCCGGTTGGCGATAAGGTCGTCGACGACCGCCGGATCGGCCAGCGTCGAGGTATCGCCGAGCGCGGCAAAATCATCCTCGGCGATCTTGCGCAGGATGCGTCGCATGATCTTGCCGGAACGGGTCTTCGGCAGGCCGGGCGCGAACTGGATCTTGTCGGGCGAAGCGATGGCGCCGATCTCCTTGCGGACATGGGCGACGAGTTCCTGGCGCAATTCCTCGCTTGGCGTTTCGCCGGCCATCAGCGTGACATAGCAGTAGATGCCCTGGCCCTTGATATCGTGCGGGTAGCCGACGACGGCGGCCTCCGAGACCTTCTCATGCGAAACCAGCGCCGATTCGACCTCGGCGGTGCCCATGCGGTGGCCGGAGACGTTGATGACGTCGTCGACGCGGCCGGTGATCCAGTAGTAGCCGTCAGCATCGCGGCGGCAGCCGTCGCCGGTGAAGTATCTGCCCTTGTAGGTCGAGAAATAGGTCTGCACGAAGCGGTCGTGATCGCCATAGACGGTGCGCGTCTGGCCCGGCCATGAGTCGGCAATACAAAGATTGCCGCTGGCTTCGCCTTCGAGCACCTTGCCGTCGGTATCGACCAGCTGCGGCTTGACGCCAAAGAAGGGCCGCGTCGCTGAACCCGCCTTGAGGTGGGTGGCGCCCGGAACCGGCGTGATCATGATGCCGCCGGTCTCGGTCTGCCACCAGGTATCGACGATCGGCACCTTGCCGTTGCCTACGACGTTGAAATACCACTCCCAGGCTTCCGGATTGATCGGCTCACCGACGGTGCCGAGCACGCGCAGCGACTTGCGCGACGTTTTGGTGACATGGGCATCGCCGGCGCCCATCAGCGCGCGCAACGCCGTCGGCGCCGTGTAGAAGATGTTGACCTTGTGCTTGTCGATCACGTCCCAGAAACGCGACTGCGACGGGTAGTTCGGCACGCCTTCGAACATCAGCGTGGTGGCGCCGTTGGCGAGCGGCCCGTAGACGATGTAGCTGTGGCCGGTGACCCAGCCGACATCGGCGGTGCACCAGTAGATATCGCCGTCATGATAGTCGAAGACATATTGGTGGGTCATCGAGACATAGACGAGATAGCCGGCGGTGGTGTGCAGCACACCTTTCGGCTTGCCGGTCGAGCCGGATGTGTAGAGGATGAACAACGGGTCCTCGGCGTTCATCTTCTCGGGCTTGCATTCGGCCTTAACCGTCGCGACCTCGTCATGGTACCAGACGTCGCGCCCGGCGGCCCAGCCGGTCTTGCCGCCAGTGCGGCGCACTACCAAGACCTTTTCGACTTTCGTTCCGGCCTTGGCGGCGATCTCGATCGCCTTGTCCGTGTTCTCCTTTAGCGGGATCGGCTTGCCGCCGCGCAGGCCTTCGTCGGCGGTGATGACGAAGGTCGACTTGCAGTCATCGATGCGTCCGGCCAGCGCATCCGGCGAAAAGCCGCCGAAGACGACCGAATGAATGGCGCCGATGCGCGTGCAGGCGAGCATCGCATAAGCGGCCTCCGGGATCATCGGCATGTAGATGGTTACGCGGTCGCCCTTCTTGACGCCGTGCTTTTTCATCACATTGGCGAGGCGGCAGACATGCGCGTAAAGCTCGTTATAGGTGATCTTCCTGTCGTCGTAGGGATTGTCGCCTTCCCAGATGATGGCGGTCTGTTCGCCGCGCTTCTTCAGATGCCGGTCGATGCAGTTCCAGGAAACGTTGGTCTGGCCATCCTCGAACCATTTGATTGAGACCTGGCCGTCGAAGGACGTGTTCTTGACCTTGCTGTACGGCTTGAACCAGTCGATGCGCTTGCCGTGCTTGCCCCAGAACTTGTCCGGGTTCTTGACGCTGTCGGCGTACCATTTCAGGTAGGTGTCATTGTCAATCAGCGCGTTCTTCTTCCACGCCGGCTGGACGCGATGGACATGAACATCGGACATTTCTTCGCCTTCCTCCCCAAAACCAAACCGCCGGCTTGACCGCCGGCAGGATCGCAGCGATGCGGCCGCGAATTCGCGCGCATTATTAACAGTTCGGCCGCGACGGCAACATTAGACGTTGGATTCGCGCGGCGGGATGCCGCAGGCGCCTTACCAGGCGGTGTCAGCACTCTCGTGAGTCGGCTGCTAAGCGCATGTTTTTGCGGAAGTAATCTGGTTCGATCATAGAAATATCAATAGACGATTAAGCAAATGGGGTGCACAATTTCAGCCTGGGAGGAAGGAGAATCAACCAGGGGACCGCAATGCGCGACCATTCCGAAATGGACCTGATGCTCAAGGGCTATGGCTTGACCACGGCCAAGATTCTTTATCACTTTCCAGATCATCCGCATCTGCTGCAGAGCTTCATCTGGCAGGATTACGACATCGCCCCGAAATTTCCCGTGCTGATCCGTTTCATCGAGTTCTGGAAGGCCAAGCTCGAAGGCCCGCTGCATTCGGTCAGCTACACGCACCAGAAGCTGATCGCGCCGAACGAATGGCGCAAGGTCGACGGCGAGTTCGTTCTGCATTAGCCGGGCGGGCGGCAGCCTGGGAGCCGCCGCCCAGCTTTTGGAGCGTCAGACTGCGGGCGGGTTCAGCCGGGCAAAACCCTCCTGCCGGCGATAGGGAAAATACGGATAGGGTGCGGTGACCTCACTTGCCGTGTCGAGCTTCTTCATCTGCTCGGCTGTCAACGACCAGCCGACGGCGCCGAGATTCTGGCGCAACTGCTCCTCGTTGCGCGCGCCGACGATGACGGAGGCGACGGTCGGCCGCTGCAGCAGCCAATTGATGGCGATCTGCGGTATGGTCTTGCCGGTTTCCTCGGCGACAACATCAAGCGCGTCGACGACCCGATAGAGATGCTCATCCTCGACGGGCGGTCCGAAGCTTGCCGTGTCGTGCAGCCGGCTTTTCTCAGGCAGCTTCTGGCCACGGCGGATCTTGCCGGTCAGGCGGCCCCAGCCGAGCGGGCTCCACACCAGCGCACCGACACCCTGGTCGAGGCCGAGCGGCATCAACTCCCATTCATAGTCGCGTCCGACCAGCGAGTAATAGACCTGATGGGCGACGTATCGGGGATAGCCGTATCTGCCCGCCAGGCCGAGCGATTTCATCACTTGCCAGCCGGAAAAATTGGAGACGCCGACATAACGCAGTTTGCCGGCGCGCACGAGACTGTCCAGTGTCGACAGCACCTCCTCGATCGGTGTTGCTGCGTCGAAGGCGTGCAGTTGCAGCAGGTCGATGTAGTCGGTGCCAAGGCGCCCCAGCGCGTCTTCGACGGCCTTGATCAGGCGTGAACGTGACGATCCGGCATCGTTGGGACCGTCGCCCATCGGCAGCGAGGTCTTGGTCGAGATCAGCACGGCGTCGCGGCGGCCCTTGATGGCAGCGCCGAGCACTTGTTCGGAAGCGCCATTCGAATAGACGTCGGCGGTGTCGAACAGGTTGACGCCGGCCTCAAGGCAGATGTCGACCAGCCGCCGTGCTTCCGTCGCATCGCTGTTGCCCCAGGCGCCGAACAGCGGGCCTGAACCGCCGAAGGTTCCAGCGCCGAACGAGAGCGCCGGGACCTTCAGGCCTGATGCGCCAAGATTTCGATAATCCATGGGTTTGCTCCTTGTGGAAGGATGGCTGTTTCAAAGATTGGTTGAGGTTTGCCGTTCTATGACCGCGCGATTTCCGGTGTGGCGAGGACAGGATCTCGGTCGAGGCGCAGCGCAAACGCCGCCACGGCAAGCGCTGAAAGCGGCAACAGGGCCGCGACCCAGGTGACGGCATCGAGGCCGGGACCATGGGCGATGACCACGCCGCCGAGCCAGGCGCCGGCAGCATTGCCGAGGTTGAAGGCGGCGATGTTGAAGGATGAGGCGAGGCTCTGGCCGGCGCCTTGTGCCTTCTGCAACACCCATAACTGTAGCGGCGCGACGGTGGCGAAGGCGGCGGCGCCGAGCAGGCCGACATAGATAACGGCCATGACCTGGCTGTGCAGGGCGAAGGTCATGGTGCCGAGCACCATCGCCAGGACGACGAGACTGCCGAGAACGGACGGTACCAACCAGCGGTCGGCGAACTTGCCGCCGGCGAGGTTGCCGGCAATGAGGCCGCCGCCGAAGACCAGCAGGATCGGCGACACCGCTGCTTCATCAAAACCGGTGATCTCGGTCAGCAACGGGGCGATGTAGGTGAAGACGGCGAAGACGCCGGCATAGCCAAGCACGGTGGTAGCAAAGCCAAGCAGGACCGGCGTGCGGCCGAGCACGGCGAGATCGGCGCGCAAATTGCTCTTCTCAGGCTCTGTTCGGCTGCCCGGCACCAGCAGCAGAATGATGGTAAAGGCGGCGATGCCGACCAGGGTCACCGCCCAGAAGGTCGCGCGCCAGCCGAAGGCTTGGCCGAGCCATGTGCCGAAGGGCACGCCGAGGATGTTGGCGATGGTCAGGCCGGTGAACATCAGGGCGATCGCCGAGGCTTTCTTGTTGGGCGCCACCAGTCCGGTCGCCACGACCGAGCCGACGCCGAAGAAGGTGCCGTGGGCGAAGGCGGTCAGTACGCGCGCACCCATCAGCGTCCAGTAGTCTGGGGCAAGCGCACAAGCGAGGTTGCCCAGCGTGAAGATCGCCATCAGCGCCAGAAGCACGGTTTTGCGCGGCCAACGGCCGGTTGCGATCGTCAGCAGCGGCGCGCCGATGACAACGCCCAGCGCATAGCCGGAAATCAGCTGGCCGGCAGCCGAGATCGAGACGTCGAGATCGGTGCTGACGTCGAGCAGCAGGCCCATGATGACGAATTCGGTGACGCCGATGCCGAACGCACCGGCGGCAAGAGCGTAAAGAGCAAGGGGCATGGCGGTTCCCACTTCGATGACGACCAGTTTTGACGACGGGCGCCGTGTCCTCCCACGCCCCGATCCGGAAGATCGTGCCGCGATGTGCTGTGAACCAGCCTTGCATCGGGCACATCGTCTGTGAAATAGATTCACCAATGGCCAGGCCCGACATCAATCGCTCCGGCGAGATCGAAGTGTTCGTCCGCGTCGTCGAGGCGGGCAGCTTTTCAGCCGCTGCCCGCGCGTTGCGGATGACGCCGTCGGCGGTGAGCAAGCTGATCGCGCGGCTGGAGGCGCGGCTTGGTGCGCGGCTGGTCAGCCGTTCGACGCGCAAGCTGCAACTGACGCCGGAGGGGGCGGCGTTCTTCGACAGCGGCGTGCGCGTCCTGGCCGACATGGCGGCGGCCGAGCGCGAGGCAGCGGCGGGTGCCGCGCCGCGTGGCCGGCTGCGGATCAACAGCTACGTGCCTTTCGGGCAGCATCGGCTGATCCCGCTTTTGCCGCGTTTCCTAGAACGCTACCCCGAAATCTCGGTCGATCTGGTGTTGACCGACGATGTCATCGACCTGATGGAGGAGCGCGCTGACGTCGCCATCCGCGCCGGACCGCTCGGGGAATCACGGCTGGTGGCGCGCAAGCTCGGGCAGAGCCGGGTGGTCGTCGTTGCGGCGCCATCGTATCTCGAAGCGCGTGGCACGCCCAAGACGCCCGCCGATCTCGATCGTCACAACCGGATGGGCTTCCGTTTCGTACGTCACCTCGAGGGCTGGCCTTTTATCGACGCGGCCGGCAAGCCGATCACCCTGTCGATCATCGGAAATACGCTGGTCAGCGACGGCGAGGCGATGCGGCTGATGGCGCTCTCGGGGGCGGGCCTCGCCCGGCTGGCACGCTGGCATGTGGAGGCCGACATTGCCGCCGGCCGGCTTCTGCCGCTGCTGGAAGAGTTCAACCCCGGCGACGAGGAACTCACCCACGCCGTCTATGTCGGCCAAGGCAAGCATCTGCCGGCGCGGGTGCGGGCGTTTTTGGACTTTTTGGTCGAGACGGTCCGGCTGACCTGAGCCCAAAAAAGATCGGGAGCCTGCCGGCTCCCGAAGCATCGAATCGAAGGTGAGATTGAGTTACGTTTTCGGCACAACGGGCGCCGGACGCCGGCCGGCAGCCTGACGTTCCAGCATCCAGCCGGGGTATTCGGCGGGCAGGGCACTGACTTCGTCGAGGCGAACGAGATCATCGGCATCGAGCTTCAACTCGGTGGCTGCAAGGTTCTGTTCCAGCTGCTCCATGCGGCTGGCGCCGATGATGACGCTCATCACGAATGGCTTGGCCAGGACATAGCCGAGCGCCACCGTGGCGACGCTGACGCCGTGCTTGACGGCGATCTCGCGCATGACGGCGACTGCTGCCCAGGCACGGTCCTCATTGACCGGCGGGAAATTGAAGCTGGCGCGGCGGCCCTCGCCATTGCCGGGGGCGCCCGGTCCGTATTTGCCGGAGAGCAGGCCGCCAGCCATCGGCGACCAGACCATCAGCCCGAGCTTCTCCTCGTTGAGCAGCGGCACGATTTCGCGCTCGAGATCGCGGCCGGCGATCGAGTAGTACGACTGCACGGTCTCGAAGCGGGCAAATCCCTTGCGCTCGGCAATACCCAGCGCCTTGGCAACGCGCCAGGCCTGCCAGTTCGAGACGCCGACATAGCGGACCGTGCCGGCGGCAACGAGGTCGTCGAGCGCCCGCAGTGTCTCGTCGATCGGCGTCACCGTGTCGGTGCCGTGCAGCTGGTAGAGATCGATGTGATCGAGCTGCAGCCGCTCGAGGCTGCCTTCGACCGAATCCATGATGTGGCCGCGCGAGGAACCACGCTGGTTCGGGCCCCCGCCCATGGCGCCATGGACCTTGGTGGCGATGATCACGTCCTGTCGGTTGACGCCAAGATTCCTGAGCGACTGGCCGAGAAGCCGTTCCGAGGCGCCGAAGGAATAGACATCCGCCGTGTCGAAGAAATTGACGCCGGCGGCGAGCGAGCGGGCAACGATCTCGTCGACGCCCTTCTGGTCGAGGCTGGCGATCAGGCCCCATTGGGCATTCTCGCCGGCCGCGCCGAACGTCATCGTGCCGAGGCAAAGTTCGGAGACGAACATCCCCGTATTTCCAAGTTGATTGTAACGCATGGGTGGCTCCAGACGGGTTGAGAATAACTCGACCCATATAGGAACGAAACGTTCCGTTTCTATACGCTGGCGCAGTCAATGTCAGCCTGTGGCCTAAGGTCGGCTGCGCCTCATCTGGCGCCGAAAATTGCCGATCCAACCCTGACACTGGTCGCGCCGAAGGCGATCGCGGTTTCGTAGTCGCCGGACATGCCCATGGAGAGCTTGTCGACGCCGGCCTCAAGCCCAAGCTTTTCCAGCAGCGCGAAATGCGGACCGGGGTTCTCGTCGGCCGGCGGAATGCACATCAGCCCTTCGATGGCGAGGGCGTGAACCGAGCGGCAGCGGGCCACGAAGGCGACAGCCTCGCGCGGCTCGATGCCGGCCTTTTGCGGCTCGGAGCCGGTGTTGACCTGGACATAGAGCCTTGGTGACCGGCCTTGCCTGGCGATCTCCTTGGCCAGCTCTGCGGCGATCTTTTCACGGTCGACGGTTTCGATGACATCGAACAATGCCACCGCTTCCTTGGCCTTGTTCGATTGCAGCGGACCGATCAGATGCAGCTCGATGTCGGAAAATGCCTCCTTCAGCACCGGCCATTTCGCTTGTGCTTCCTGGACGCGGTTTTCGCCGAAGACGCGCTGGCCGGCCTCGATAATCGGGCGGATATCGGCGGCGTCGAAGGTTTTCGAGACTGCGACCAGCGTCACCGCTCCGGCCTCACGGCCTGCCTCGCGCTCGGCGGCAGCGATCCTTGCCTTGACCGTGAAAAGCTGTTCGACGGCGCTCGCCATGCCTATATCCTGCCTGTGTTTGGCTTTTCGCCGGATCGCCGCAGTTGACGGGTCCGGCAATCCATGGTGAACACCGCGACGACATTTCCTGAGCCGCCCGGGCATTGTCCGGCGGCTCGCGCATGCTTTTAAGTGAAAAACACCCGATGGCAACCGAACGATACAATCCGCGCGCGTCAGAGCCCAAATGGCAGAACGCCTGGGACGCCAAGAAGCTGTTCGAAGCCGACAATGACGACCCGCGCCCGAAATACTACGTGCTGGAGATGTTCCCGTATCCGTCGGGGCGCATCCATATCGGCCATACCCGCAACTATACGATGGGCGACGTGGTGGCGCGCTACAAGCGGGCCAAGGGTTTCAACGTGCTGCACCCGATGGGCTGGGACGCCTTTGGCATGCCAGCCGAAAACGCGGCGATGCAGAACAAGGTCCATCCCAAGGACTGGACCTATCAGAACATCGCCGCCATGCGCGAGCAGCTCAAGGTCATGGGCCTGTCGCTCGATTGGGCCCGCGAGTTCGCCACCTGCGACGTCGACTACTATCACCGCCAGCAGATGCTGTTCCTCGATTTCGTCGAGAAGGGGCTGGTGACGCGCAAATCCTCCAAGGTCAACTGGGATCCGGAGGACATGACGGTGCTTGCCAACGAGCAGGTCATCGACGGACGCGGCTGGCGCTCAGGCGCGCTGGTGGAACAGCGCGAGCTGACGCAGTGGTTCTTCAAGATCACCGATTACGCGCAGGATCTGCTGGATTCGCTCGACCAACTCGACGACTGGCCGGAAAAAGTGAAGCTGATGCAGGCGAACTGGATCGGCCGTTCGGAAGGGCTGCTGATCCGCTGGCCGCTGGCCAAGCCAGTCGCCGGCGAGCATGAGCTCGAAGTCTATACGACCAGGCCCGACACCATCTTCGGCGCGTCCTTCATGGCGATTGCGGCCGACCATCCGCTGGCCAAAAAGGCCGCCGAGGACAATCCGGCGCTGGCAAAGTTCATCGACGAAGTCCGCCATATGGGCACTTCGGCGGCGGCATTGGAGACGGCCGAGAAGAAGGGTTTCGATACCGGCATTCGCGTTGTCCATCCGTTCGACGAGAGGTGGACGCTGCCCGTCTACGTCGCCAATTTCGTGCTGATGGACTATGGCACCGGCGCCATCTTCGGCTGCCCGGCACATGACCAGCGCGACCTCGACTTCGCCAACAGATACGGCCTTCCGGTCATTCCGGTGGTGATGCCGGAAGGCGAGAATCAAGGAAGCTTCCAGGTCATCGACGAGGCTTATGTCGATGATGGCGCGATGATCAATTCGCGCTTCCTCGACGGCATGAAGCCGGATCAGGCATTCGACGAGGTGGCGAAGCTGCTGGAACAAAGGACCATCGGCAACCGGCCGATGGCCGAGCGCAAGGTGAATTTCCGCCTGCGCGACTGGGGCATTTCGCGCCAGCGCTATTGGGGCTGCCCGATCCCGATGATCCATTGCGAGGATTGCGGCGTGGTGCCGGTGCCGAAGGCCGACCTGCCGGTCAAGCTGCCGGACGACATCGAGTTCGACCGGCCGGGCAATCCGCTCGATCGCCATCCGACATGGCGGCACGTCAAATGCCCGCGTTGCGGCAAGGATGCGCGGCGCGAAACCGACACGATGGACACATTTGTCGATTCTTCTTGGTATTTCGCTCGCTTCACCGCGCCGTGGGCAAACGATCCGACCGATCCCAAGGCCGCGACTGAATGGCTGCCGGTCGACCAGTATATTGGCGGCATTGAGCATGCGATCCTGCATTTGCTCTATTCGCGCTTTTTCACCCGCGCCATGCGCGAGACCGGCCATGTCGATCTCGCCGAGCCGTTCAGGGGCCTGTTCACGCAAGGCATGGTGGTGCACGAGACCTATCGGGTTGGCGGCGCCTCGAACGGCCGCTGGCTTGCGCCTAGCGAGGTCAGGCTGGAAGACGCCGACGGCAAGCGCCGCGCCTTCGAAATCGCCACCGGCGAAGAGGCGGTGATCGGTCCGCTCGAAAAAATGTCGAAGTCGAAGAAGAATACGGTGAGTCCGGAAGAGATCACCGACGGCTACGGCGCCGATACGGCGCGCTGGTTCATGCTGTCGGACTCGCCGCCCGAGCGCGATGTCGAATGGACCGACGAGGGTGCGGCCGGCGCGCATCGCTTCATCCAGCGCATCTGGCGCCTGGTGTCGACGGCTGCCGAATCGCTCGCCGGAGTCCGGCCAGAGGCGGCGAAGGACGGCGAGGCCGGGACAGTGTCCAAGGCCGCGCACAAGATCTTGAAGTCGGTCGGCGAGGATATCGAAAAGCTCGCCTTCAACCGCGCCATCGCCCGCATCTACGAGCTCGCCAATGCCTTGACCGTACCGCTCAACGAGGCGGCAGAGGGCAGGGCCGGTCCGGCGCTGCAAGCGGCCTGCCGTGAGGCCGTCGAGATCCTGGTGCACCTGATCGCGCCGGTCATGCCGCATCTGGCCGAGGAGTGCTGGCAGACGCTCGGCGGCACCGACCTTGTCGCCGAACGGCCCTGGCCGGATTACGATCGCTCGCTTGTCGTCGACGCCGAGATCGTGCTGCCGGTCCAGGTCAACGGCAAGAAACGCGGCGATTTGACAATTGCCCGTGACGCGGATCAAGGTGCGGTCGAAAAGGCGGTTCTGGCTCTCGACTTCGTGCAGAAAGCGCTCGAAGGTAAGGCGCCGCGCAAGGTGATCATCGTGCCGCAGAGGATCGTCAATGTCGTTGCCTGATCCGCGAAAGACAGAGCTGACGCTGCGCCGCGTCGTGCTTTGCGGGCTGCTCGCCTCGGTGGCGCTGGTTTCCGCCTGCACGGTGCGGCCGCTCTATTCGAGCGCGCCGCTGATCGCCGGCTCGCAGGTCGGCGCCGCTGCCGAGCTGGCATCGATCTCGGTCAAGCCGGTCAAGACCCGCTACGCCCAGCAGGTCCGCAACAATTTGATCTTCGCGCTCGGCCAGGGCGCCGGCGAGCCGGCTTCGCCGGTCTATTCGCTTGATCTCGGCGTCTCCGAACTCGTCGAATCGGCGGCAATCGAGCAGGTCACGACCGACGAGGACGAGCCGACCGCCGGCACTGTGACGCTGACTGCCAACTATGTGCTCAGCGATGCCAAGACGGGCACGGTCATAGCGAGGGGCAAGCGCTCGATTCCGTCGTCATACGACAGGCCGCGCCAGGAATTCGCGTCATACCGGGCCCAGATCGACGCCGAGAACCGTGCGGCGCGCGAGCTGGCAGATGTGCTGCGGCTGTCGATTGCCCAGGATCTGATCAAGCACGGCAAGCCGGCGGCAAGCTAGGTCTTTCCAGAGTGCGCAATCTGCAAAAAAGGCCGATTGCTCGGCCTTTTTGTTCGTAGGATAGTCGCTTCAGCCGATCTTCTGCCCGGTCTTTGCCCAGTCGGCGAGGAACAGTTCCAGGCCCTTGTCGGTCAGCGGGTGCTTGACCAGCGCCTTGAGCGTCGCCGGCGGCGCGGTGATGACATCGGCACCGATCAGCGCCGCCTGCTTGACATGGTTCACGGTACGCACCGAAGCGGTCAGGATTTCAGTCTGGAAGTCATAATTGTCGTAGATGGTGCGGATATCGGCAATCAGCTCCATGCCGTCCCAGCCGCTGTCGTCGATGCGGCCGACGAAGGGCGAGATGAAGGAGGCGCCGGCCTTGGCGGCGAGCAGCGCCTGGGTGGCCGAGAAGCACAGCGTGACGTTGACCATGCGGCCGTCCGACCGGATGTCCTTGCAGGCTCTCAGGCCGTCGAGCGTCAGCGGCACCTTGATGCAGACATTGTCGGCGATCCTGGCCAGGATCTTGGCCTCCGCCATCATGTCCTTGTATTCGGTGGCGACGACTTCGGCCGAGACTGGGCCCTTGACGATCTCGCAGATCTCTCTTGTGACGTCGGCGATCTTGCCGCCGGATTTCAGGATCAGCGACGGATTGGTGGTTACGCCGTCGAGCAGCCCCAAATCGTTCAGCTCGCGGATTTCCTTGACATCGGCGGTGTCGACAAAAAATTTCATGGCGGTCTCCTGAAGATTTTTCATGTGCACGTCATGCACATTTGGGGTCGGACTTTGATCTAGACCAAAGTCGGGGCAAGGTCACGCCTCATGATCGAAGATTCGCCCTTTGTCGCGGCCGCACCGGTGCTGGTGCCGATGCCCGCCGAGCGCCCCTACACCTATGCCGTGCCGGCTGGCATGCGCGTGGTGCCGGGCTCGATCGTGCGCGTTCCGCTTGGGCCCCGCCAGGTCGCCGGCATCGTCTGGGACGGCGCCGTCGAAAAGGTCGACGCGAAGAAATTGCGGCCGATCGAGCAGGTTTTCGACTGCCCGCCGATCGACCGCGCGATGCGGCGTTTTGTCGATTGGGTGGCGCAGTACACGCTGTCGCCGCCCGGCATGGTGGCGCGCATGCTGCTCAGGGCGCCGGAGGCGTTCGACCCGGAGCCGTGGATCGAAGGGCTGCAGCGCACCTTCGCCAGACCCGACCGGATGACGGAGGCGAGGACGCGCGTGCTGGAGACGGCCGAAGGCGGACTTGCCTGGACGCGATCCGGCCTGGCGCATGCGGCAGGCGTGTCGTCGACGGTGGTGGACGGGCTGCGGGTGCAGGGCGTATTCCAGACGGTGATGATCCCGCCGCGGCCGGTGGTCGCAGCACCCGATCCCGGCTACGCCTTGCCTTCACTGATGCCCAACCAGAGCGATGCCGCCGAGACGCTGCGCGCCAATGTCGCGACCGGTACATTCGGCGTCACCCTGCTCGACGGTGTAACCGGATCCGGCAAGACGGAGGTCTATTTCGAGGCGGTCGCGGCCGCGCTCGATCGCGGCAAGCAGGTGCTGATCCTGCTGCCGGAAATCGCGCTGACGCATGCCTTCCTCGAACGCTTCCAGGAGCGGTTCGGTGCCAAGCCGGCGGAATGGCACTCGGACCTGCCGCCAAGGATGCGCGAAAAGGTCTGGCGGCAGGTAGCGGAAGGCGGCGTGCGGGTCGTCGCAGGCGCGCGCTCGGCGCTGTTCCTGCCATTCAGGGAGCTTGGATTGATCGTCGTCGACGAAGAGCACGATCCCGCCTACAAGCAGGAGGATCGCGTCTTTTACAACGCGCGCGACATGGCCGTGGTGCGCGGCCATATCGGCGGCTTTCCGGTCGTGCTCGCCTCGGCGACGCCGTCGGTCGAAAGCCGGGTCAATGCCAGCCAGGGCCGCTACAGCAGGGCGGTGCTTTCGGCGCGCTTTGCCGAGGCGGCACTTCCCGATCTCAAGACGATCGACATGCGCCGCGCGCCGCCGGCACGCGGCGGCTTCCTGTCGCCTGTACTGCTCGGCCATATACGGCAGACGCTGGAAAGAAAGGAACAGTCGCTGCTGTTCCTCAACCGGCGCGGCTATGCGCCGCTGACGCTCTGCCGGGTCTGCGGCCACCGCTTCGGCTGTCCGGTCTGCTCGGCCTGGCTGGTCGAGCACCGCTTTCGCGGCCAGCTCGTCTGCCACCACTGCGGGCACAATGAACGCCGGCCCGAAGCCTGTCCGGAATGCGGCACGCTCGATCATCTGGTCGCCTGCGGGCCAGGCGTCGAGCGCATCGCCGAGGAGGTCGTCGCGCATTTCCCCGATGCCCGCACTATCGTACTGTCGTCCGACCTGATGGGCGGCGTGCGCCGGCTGCGGCTCGAGCTTGAAGCCATCGCCAATGGCGAGGCCGACATCGTCATCGGCACGCAACTCGTCGCCAAGGGCCATAATTTCCCCAACATGACGCTGGTCGGTGTGGTCGATGCCGATCTCGGCCTTGCCAATGGCGATCCGCGCGCCGCCGAGCGCACCTTCCAACTGCTCAGCCAGGTGACCGGCCGCGCCGGCCGTACCGGCAAGAAAAGCCTCGGCCTGCTGCAGACCTTCCAACCCGACCACCCGGTGATGCGCGCGATCGTCTCCGGCGATGCCGAGTCCTTCTACGAGCGCGAGATCGCCGAGCGTGAGCGGGCGGCGCTGCCGCCCTTCGGCAGGCTCGCCGGCGTCATCGTCAGCGCGGCGACACGGGCCGAAGCCGAAGGGCACGCCCGTGGCCTGCGTCGCGCCGCGCCGCAAGCCACCGACCTGTTCGTGCTCGGCCCGGCCGAGGCGCCGCTGTCGTTGATCGGCGGCCGCCATCGCTTTCGCCTGCTGATCCAGGGCGAGCGGCGCGCCGACATGCAAGGGTTCATTCGCACCATGCTGGCCGAGGGACCGAAGATAAGGGGCTCGGTGCGAGTCCAGGTCGACATCGACCCGCAGAGCTTTTTGTGAAGGGGCTCAGAGGACAGGCTTCCGCAAATTGCCGATGCCCATCTGGCGTATGTCTCTTGCTTCGCTAGAATGCCCGAAATTTCGACTATGCATTTAAGAGGGGACAAGATGGAATTTGCGTTTCCATGGCCGATGAGCCAGGGCGAGTGGCTGGCGTGGTCGAGCGCGGTCGCGACCCTATTGCTCGGCCTATTGCTATTCCTGGCGCCACAGCTGGCATTCCGCATCCTGCGGCTGCAGGTCAGACCGGAGAAGGCGGCGGCGATCGCCGAGGGGCGCGGCCGGATGTCGGGGTTCTATCTCGGCCTCAGCCTGTGCTGCATCCTCCTGGCGCAGCCGCTGCTCTACATGGCGCTCGGCTTCTCCTGGCTATTCACCGCCTTCGGCCGGCTGCTATCGATGATGTCGGACGGCGCCAATACGCCGTTCAACTGGGCATCCATCGTCGTCGAGCTGGTGCTGGCGGCGCTGCCGCTTGCCTTCGCCTTCGGCTTTTTGCCCTGAATCAGGGATCAATCCGGGGTTGGTTGCTGAACTCGCCCGGCGGATGCGACAATAGTGCCTGAAAACCATGCCGGACGACGCATTGCGGTCTGAAAATGCCTGTGCTAGACGGCAATCGACTTTCGACCGGGGATAGCGGAAGCCGCGCCTCCGTGCTTGGAAAAATGCAGTAAGGTCAAAGATTTAGCCAGAGTTTTTGCTCGCGCCAACAATCTGCGGCCTGTCAGACAAGAGAAAAGACGGTCCGTGGCCCAATCGTCATCGCCAATCTCAGGTGTCGCAGAACGCTATGCGGGTTCGCTGTTCGAACTCGCGCTGCAGACCAATTCGGTCGCCAGCGTCGAGGCCGACCTCAACAGTTTCGAAGCGATGCTCGAAGGCAGCGCTGACCTTTCGCGGCTGATCAGGAGCCCTGTCTTCTCCAGCGAGGACCAGGCCAAGGCGATCGCCGCGATCGCCGACAAAGCGGGGATCACCGGCCTCACCGGCAATTTCCTGCGCGTCGTTGCCCAGAATCGCCGGCTGTTTGCCGTGCCCGGCATGATCAAGGCGTTCCGCCAGATCGCCGCCGAACACCGCGGCGAGACCGCTGCCGAGGTCACCTCGGCGCATGCGCTGACGCCTGCCCAGGAAACCGAGCTGAAAGCAGCGCTGAAAAGCGTCGCCGGCAAGGACGTGGCGATCACGGTCACCGTCGATCCGTCGCTGCTCGGCGGACTGGTGGTCAAGATCGGCTCGCGCCAGATCGATACGTCGCTCAAAACCAAACTCAATTCGCTCAAGCTTGCACTGAAAGAGGTCGGCTGATGGACATCCGCGCCGCGGAAATTTCCGCAATTCTGAAAGACCAGATCAAGAATTTCGGCAAGGAGGCCGAGGTCTCCGAAGTCGGCCAGGTGCTGTCCGTCGGTGACGGTATCGCCCGCGTCTACGGCCTCGACAATGTCCAGGCCGGCGAGATGGTCGAGTTCCCCGGCGGCATCCGCGGCATGGCGCTCAACCTTGAAGCCGACAATGTCGGCGTTGTCATCTTCGGCGCCGACCGCGACATCAAGGAAGGCGACACCGTCAAGCGCACCGGCGCCATCGTCGATGCGCCCGTCGGCATGGGCCTGCTCGGCCGCGTCGTCGACGCGCTCGGCAACCCGATTGACGGCAAAGGCCCGATCCAGGCCACCGAACGCAAGCGCGTCGACGTCAAAGCGCCCGGCATCATCCCGCGCAAATCGGTGAACGAGCCGATGTCGACCGGCCTCAAGGCCATCGACGCGCTGATCCCGGTCGGCCGCGGCCAGCGCGAGCTGGTCATCGGCGACCGCCAGACCGGCAAGACCGCGATCATCCTCGACACCATGCTCAACCAGAAATCGGTGCACGACAACGGCCCTGAGAAGGAAAAGCTGTACTGCGTCTATGTCGCCGTCGGCCAGAAGCGCTCGACGGTGGCGCAGTTCGTCAAGGTCCTGGAAGAGCGCGGCGCGCTCGACTATTCGATCATCATCGCCGCGACCGCCTCCGATCCGGCGCCAATGCAGTTCCTGGCGCCGTTCACCGCCTGCACCATGGGCGAATATTTCCGTGACAACGGCATGCACGCGCTGATCAGCTACGACGACCTGTCGAAGCAGGCCGTCGCCTATCGCCAGATGTCGCTGCTGCTGCGCCGTCCGCCGGGCCGCGAAGCCTATCCGGGCGACGTCTTCTACCTGCACTCGCGCCTGCTCGAGCGCGCCGCCAAGCTCAATGACGAAAATGGCGGTGGGTCGCTGACGGCGCTGCCGATCATCGAAACGCAGGCCAACGACGTGTCGGCCTATATCCCGACCAACGTCATCTCGATCACCGACGGCCAGATCTTCCTGGAAACCAATCTGTTCTTCCAGGGCGTCCGTCCGGCGGTCAATGTCGGCCTGTCGGTGTCGCGCGTCGGCTCCTCGGCGCAGATCAAGGCGATGAAGCAGGTTGCCGGGTCGATCAAGGGCGAGCTCGCGCAGTACCGCGAAATGGCTGCTTTCGCGCAGTTCGGCTCCGATCTCGACGCCGCCACGCAACGCCTGCTCAACCGCGGCTCGCGCCTGACCGAGCTGTTGAAGCAGCCGCAATTCTCGCCTCTCAAAGTCGAGGAGCAGGTCGCGGTGATCTTCGCCGGCGTCAACGGTTATCTCGACAAGCTGGCGATCAACCAGGTCGGCAAGTTCGAGCATGGCCTGTTGTCGCATATGCGCTCGGCCGGCAAGGACGTGCTCGACGGCATCCGACAGGAGAAGGCGCTGTCCGACGATCTGCGCGCTAGGCTGAAGGCAGAAATCGACGCCTTCGCCAAGACCTTTGCTTGAGCAGGACGGACGGGATCAGGTTTGAAGCATGCCTTCGTTAAAAGACCTTCGTAACCGTATCGCCTCGGTCAAGGCGACGCAGAAGATCACCAAGGCGATGCAGATGGTCGCCGCGGCGAAGCTGCGTCGCGCGCAGGAAGCGGCGGAAGCGGCGCGTCCCTATTCGGAGCGTATGGGCGCGGTGCTGGCCAATATCACCCAGGCGATCGGCGGCGGCGGCGATGCCCCGGCGCTGATGACCGGCACCGGCAAGGACGACGTGCATCTGCTTGTCGTCTGCACCGCCGAACGCGGTCTGTGCGGCGGCTTCAATTCGCAGATCGCCCGTTTTGCCCGCGACCACATCCGCAAGCTTCTGGCAGACGGCAAGCAGGTCAAGATCATCTGCGTCGGCAAGAAGGGGTTCGACATATTGCGCCGCGACTACGGGGCGCTGATCATCGAGCGTGTCGACCTGCGCGAGGTCAAGACGCTGGGCTTCGTCAATGCCGATGCCATCGCCAAGAAGGTGATCCACCTGTTCAACGAAGGCGGCTTCGACATCTGCACGCTGTTCTATTCGCAGTTCAAGTCGGTGATCAGCCAGATCCCGACGGCGCAGCAAATTGTCCCGGCGGGCGCGCCTTCGGCTGCCGCGGAAGTGAAGGACGGCGGCAGCGCCGTCTACGAATACGAGCCGGAGCCGGGCGAGATCCTCTCCGATCTCATCCCGCGCAACATTTCCGTGCAGGTTTTTCGCGCGCTGCTCGAGAATGCTGCCGGCGAGATGGGCGCCAAGATGAGCGCCATGGACAATGCGACGCGCAACGCCGGCGACATGATCAACAAATTGTCGATCACCTACAACCGCCAGCGGCAGGCGCAGATCACCAAGGAATTGATCGAAATCATTTCGGGCGCCGAGGCGCTCTAGGCACGCCCACAAGGAGGTCATCGACCTCAAGCGTGTGAGAAACAAAGAGACGAAAAGGGTAAAGACGATGGCGAAAGCAGCGACCCCCAAGACGGCAGCCCCTAAGGCCGCGGCACCAGCGAAGGCTCCGGCAGCAGCAAAGGCCGCTCCGGCCAAGAAGGCGGCAGCAACCAAGGCCGCCGCTGTGAATACGCCGGCCGCCACCATCAAGAAAACCGGCCTGGCAGGCAAGGTTCGCCAGGTCATCGGCGCCGTTGTCGACGTCCAGTTCGGCGAACATCTGCCGGCGATCCTGAACGCGCTTGAGACGATCAATGTCGGCAATCGCCTCGTGCTCGAAGTGGCCCAGCATCTGGGCGAGAACACGGTGCGCTGCATCGCCATGGACTCGACCGAAGGTCTGGTCCGCGGCCAGGACGTCTATGACACCGGTGCACCGATTACCGTGCCGGTCGGCCCGGGCATGCTCGGCCGCATCATCAACGTCATCGGCGAGCCGGTCGACGAGGCAGGCCCGGTCGACGGCATCGAGATGCGCTCGATCCACCAGCCGGCGCCGACCTATGTCGAGCAGTCGACGGAAGCGCAGATCCTGGTCACCGGCATCAAGGTGCTCGACCTGCTGGCACCCTATGCCCGCGGCGGCAAGATCGGCCTGTTCGGCGGCGCCGGCGTCGGCAAAACGGTGCTGATCCAGGAACTGATCAACAACGTCGCCAAGGCGCATGGCGGCTTCTCGGTGTTCGCCGGCGTCGGCGAGCGCACCCGCGAAGGCAACGATCTCTATCACGAGTTCATCGAGTCCGGCGTCAACAAGAAGGGCGGCGGCGAAGGCTCCAAGGCAGCGCTCGTCTATGGCCAGATGAACGAGCCGCCGGGCGCACGCGCCCGCGTCGGCCTGACCGGCTTGACGGTTGCCGAATATTTCCGCGACCAGGGCCAGGACGTGCTGTTCTTCGTAGACAACATCTTCCGCTTCACGCAGGCGGGCTCGGAAGTGTCGGCGCTGCTCGGCCGCATTCCTTCGGCCGTGGGCTACCAGCCGACGCTGGCTACCGACATGGGTGCGCTGCAGGAGCGTATCACCACGACGACCAAGGGTTCGATCACCTCGGTGCAGGCGATCTATGTGCCGGCCGACGACCTGACCGACCCGGCACCGGCGACCTCGTTCGCCCACCTCGACGCGACGACCGTGCTCAACCGCGCGATTTCGGAAAAGGGCATCTATCCGGCGGTCGATCCGCTCGATTCGACCTCGCGCATGCTCGACCCGATGGTTGTCGGCGAAGAGCATTACCAGGTCGCCCGCCAGGTGCAGTCGATCCTTCAGCGCTACAAGTCGCTGCAGGATATCATCGCGATCCTGGGCATGGACGAGCTGTCGGAAGAGGATAAGCAGACGGTGGCCCGCGCCCGCAAGATCGAGCGCTTCCTGTCGCAGCCCTTCTTCGTCGCCGAAGTGTTCACCGGCGCACCGGGCAAGCTGGTCGACCTCGCCGACACCATCAAGGGCTTCAAGGGCCTTTGCAACGGCGACTACGACCATCTGCCAGAAGCCGCCTTCTACATGGTCGGCGGCATCGAGGAAGCGGTCGAGAAGGCACAGCGCCTGGCCGCTGAAGCGGCCTGATGGTGAATGGTCAATAGTGAATTGTGAATGGGGAGTAGCGGATAGGAAATCGGGGGCTGAGTGAAGGTCATTCTTTCTGACCGTTCACCATTCACCATTCACCAGTCGCTAAATTGATCATGCCTGAAGCTTTCAAATTCGAACTGGTCTCGCCGGAGCGCCTCTTGGTTTCCGAGCAGGTCGAATCTGTCGTCATCCCGGGCGCCGAAGGCGAGATGACTGTCATGGCGCATCACGCGCCGGTCATGACCACAATCAAGCCGGGCGTCGTTACGCTGAAGACCGCGCAAGGCAAGGAAGAGCGCTACGTGGTGTTCGGCGGCTTTGCCGACATCGTTCCGGCCGGCTGCACGCTGCTGGCGGAATCGGCTGTGGCCGTCGGCGACATCGACCGCGCCGACCTTGCCCGCCGCATCCAGGAGGCCAGGGAAGACGCCGCCGACGCCAAGGACGACCAGACCCGCAGCAAGGCCGAGCAGTTCCTCAACCAGCTTACGACGCTTGAAGGTGCGCTGTTGCCGGCGTGAGTTCCGGTCAAATGACTAACTGAAAAAGCGGGCTTGCCCCGCTTTTTTGTTTGGTGGACAGTCTGGCTGCCTTGGCGTGGGGGTGGCCGATGACAGAACAAGCAGTGCAACAAGAAACTATCTCGCGATCCAGATGGTCGACGGCCCTGGTTTCGGCCTTTGGCGGCCCGTTTGGCGGGTTCCTCTGGATCGGCAGCGGCAAACTGGCGGTCGCCAGCCTGGTGGTGATCAGCGTCGTCGTTTTCGCGCTTATTTACATTGGCTTTCCGGTATTGCCTGGCGTCGATCTTGCTTGGTGGGCCAATTTTTCAGGGATCGGTTTGATGGCCCTGTGGGCAGCGATCGTTGTTCCCTTCGCGCACCGGTTCAAGCCGGACAGATGGTACGCGCGTGGGCTTTCGGTGCTGGTGCTCGTCTTTCTGACCTCGTATCCGGCTGCATTCGCAATACGCGCGTTCCTGCTCCAGCCTTTTTCGATTCCCTCCAGCAGCATGGTGCCGACGTTGCAGGAAGGCGACTATCTCTTCGTCTCCAAAATGGCATACGGCTACAGCCGCTACAGCGTGCCGTTCAACTTGCTTCCCGTTGATGGACGTATATTCGGCGCGGAACCCAAAAGGGGAGATGTGGTTGTCTTCAAGTTCCCGCCCGATCCGAGCGTGGACTACATCCAGCGGATTGTCGGCCTTCCCGGCGAGAAGATCCAGATCATCGACGGGGTGCTTCACATCAACGATATCGCGGTGGGACTCGACGATATTGGTACTTTTTCGTCCGACGAGTTCTCGAGAGCCAAGCTCCAAAGCGAAACCTTGCCGGGGGGTGTCACCCATTCCGTTCTCAACCTCACCGACAACTCGATCGGCGACAATACGCGCGTGTTTGAGGTGCCCGCAGGCCACTACTTCGTGCTTGGCGACAACCGCGACAATGCCTCCGACAGCCGGTTCAGTGTCGCGTTTGTTCCCTATGAAAATCTGGTCGGCAAGGCCCTGCGGCTGTTCTGGAATTCCAAAGGTACCGATTATTCGTCTCGACAGACGCTGAACGGCCAGGCGAGCAAGTAGCTCAAACTGTCAGTGCCTCTACTGCGCGCATGACGCCGCGCAGTTCGGCGAGGCCCTTCAGGCGGCCGATGCAGGAATAGCCGGGGTTCACCTTCTTGCCGATGTCATCGACGATGGCATGGCCATGGTCCGGACGCATCGGCACCTGCCAGTCCGCCCTGCCTGCCGCCTTGCGCCGCCGCTCTTCGCCAATCAGCGCCGACACGACCGCCACCATGTCGGTGTCGCCGTCGAGGTGTTCGGCTTCGTGGAAGGAGCCGTCGGGCTCCTTGGTGACGTTGCGCAGATGGGCGAAATGGATGTTTTCGGCGAAGGCCTTTGCCATTGCCGGCAGATCGTTCTGCGCGCCCGCGCCGTAGGAGCCGGTGCACAGCGTCAGCCCGTTGGCCGGCGAAGCGACCGCGTCGAGCAGCGCGCGGGCATCATTGGCGCTGGAAACGATGCGCGGCAGGCCGAACAACGAAAAGGGCGGATCGTCGGGGTGGATCGCCATCCTGACGCCGGCCTCTTCGGCCACCGGCACGATCTCGCGCAGGAAGGCAAACAGGTTTTCGCGCAGGCCTTCGGTGGAGACGTCCTTGTAGAGGTCGAGGGCGCGGCGGAAGCTTGCCCGATCGAAGATGAATTCGCGCGCCGGCACCCAGCCGATCAGGTTGCGCTCCAGCCTTGCCTTGTCGCTGTCGCTCATCCCTTGCAGTCGCACACGCGCGGCCTCGACGCGGGCCGGTGGGTGATCGGCCTCCGCCCCTTCTCGCTCAAGGATGAAGACGTCATAGGCGCAGAGCTCGACGACATCGAAGCGCAGCGCCGTGCCGCCATGCGGCATCGGGTAATCGAGGTCGGTGCGCGTCCAGTCGGTGATCGCCATGAAATTATAGCAGACGGTATTGATCCCGGCGGCGGCGACGGCGCGGACCGACGCCTTGTAATTGTCGATCAGGCTGCGCCAGTTGCCGCTGCGGGTCTTGATGTCCTCATGGACGACGATGCTCTCGACCACATCCCAGGTCAGGCCTGCTGCCTCGATGTCGGCCTTGCGCCTGGCGATCTCGTCCGCCGGCCAGGCGCGGCCGTCATTGAGGTGATGCAGCGCGCTGACGATGCCGACGGCGCCGGCTTGACGGACATGGGCAAGCGTCACCGGATCGTCCGGCCCGAACCAGCGCCAGGTCTGTCTCATGGCTTCTCACTCCCTATGCCAAGCGCCGCGAAGGCAGCGGCAGGTCCGCCCCGCCGCAGGCGCTCGAGATGGGCTGCCGTCAGATCGATCAGTGTCATGCGGTGGGAATGGTCCTTGGCGAAGCCGGCGAGATCGAATATCGCTGTCACCGTTTCATCAGCCGGCCGGCTGCCGAGCGCCGTAAGCCGAGCGTCGATCGGGTCGGTAAAATGGGCTTTCGGCAAGGTTTTGCCGCGCGCCTCGCAAGCGGTGATCCAGGCCGCCACCACCAGCATGAGATGCGCGGGCGGGTCACCGGCACCCAGCCGATCGAGGGCCGAGGCGACGATGCGCTGCGGCAGCTTCTGGCTGCCGTCATTGGCGATCTGCGCAGTGCGATGGGCGAGCGCGGTGTTCGAATAGCGTTCGGCGAGCTGGGCCGTGTAGCCGGCCGTATCGAGCCCGGCGTCCTGCGGCAGCGTCGGGATGGCCTCGGCCCATAGTCCGTCGACGAATTGCCGGATCGCCGGATTGGCAAAGGCGCGGTCGACCGTGTCGTAGCCGCTGAGCAGGCCGAGATAGGCGATTGCCGAATGCGAACCGTTGAGCAGCCGCAGCTTCATGTCCTCGAAGGGCCCGACGTCGCCGACCATGGTGGCGCCGAACTTTTCCCAGGCCGGCCTGCCAGCCGGGAAATCGTCTTCGACCACCCATTGGCAGAACGGCTCGGTCATCACCGGCCAGGCATCCTCGACGCCGAGCTCGACGGCGATACGCGCCCGGTCGGCGTCGGTAGTCGCCGGCACGATACGGTCGACCATGCTCGACGGAAACGCGACGCCGTCGGCGATGTGTGCGGCGAGCCTGGCATCGCCTGAAGTGGCGAGCCTGGCATCGCGCAGTGCGGCGAATTCGACCAGCAGGCGGTGCAGCGTGGCGCCATTGGCCGGAAGGTTGTCGCAGCAGAGCACGGTGAAAGGCTGGATGCCGGCGGCACGGCGGCGCGACAGCGCCTCGGTCAGGAAACCATGCGCCGTCCGTGGCATTTGCGGGTTGGCCAGATCATGGACGATGTCGGGGTGGGTATTGTCGAGGCCGCCGCCGGCTGCCCTCAAATAGGCCTTTTCGGTGATCGTCAGCGTGACGATGCGGGTGCGCGGATCGGTCAGGGCGGCGAGCACCGCAGCCGGATCTTCCGGCGCCACCAGCAGCGACAGGATCGAGCCGACGACGCGCAGCTCTTCGCCGATGCTGCTCCTGATCGCCAGCGTGTAGAGGCCATCCTGCGGCTCCAGTGCGTCGCGCGTGTCAGGACTGCGCAAGGACACGCCGACAATGCCCCAGTCCGCCTCTCCCGCCGCCAGGCAGTCGTCGACATAGGCCGCCTGGTGGGCGCGATGGAAGGCACCGACACCGAGATGGACGATGCCCGGTGCGCCGCCGCCGCGGGCGTAGCGCGGAACCGTGACCGAAGCCGGCAGTGCCTTCAGCGTGCTGTTGGAAAGGCGTCTATTGGTCATTGCGCCACGTGTCTGATCGAGATTGTTGGGTCACTGCTGTCAGGCGGCGTAACACCCGATGCCGTCACGCACAATGGGCAATGGCCGACGAAAAGTCATCATACAACAACCCAGTTTTTGTATGTTGACATTATTTCTTTCCAACCCTACCGATGTCCGGATTGGGAGGATTTGCGTGGCCGCATTGACGGATCCGGATTTGCTGTTTGCCGCCGAGGCGCGCCCGCGTTCGCTGGCCCGTGATCTCTACGCCGCGGTCAAGGACCTGCCGATCGTCAGCCCGCACGGCCACACCGATCCGCGCTGGTATGCGCTCAACGAGGCGTTTCCCGATCCGGCGCAGTTGCTGATCGTGCCGGACCACTACATTTTCCGCATGCTGTTCAGCCAGGGCGTTCGGCTTGAGGAGCTTGGGGTGCCGACGCTTGACGGCTCGCCGGTGGAAACCGACGGCAGAACGATCTGGCGGCGCTTCGCCGAGCATTATTACCTGTTCCGGGGTACGCCGACCCGGCTGTGGTTCGACCATGTGCTTGCCCATCTGTTCGGCATCGACGAGCCGCTGACGGCCGCAACCGCCGACCGCCATTACGATATGATCTCGACCTTGCTGCAGTGGGAGAATTTTCGCCCGCGAGCGCTGTTCGAGCGCTTCAACATTGAAGTCATCGCAACGACCGAAGGCGCGCTCGACGATCTCAGATGGCACCAGATGATCCGCGACAGCGGCTGGGAGGGCCGCGTCATCACCGCCTATCGGCCGGATGCGATCGTCGATCCCGACTTCGAAGGGTTCTCGGCCAATCTCGACCGGCTTGGCGAGATCACCGGGTGCGATACCGGCAATTGGACAGGCTATCTCGAGGCGCACCGCCAGCGGCGCGCCTTCTTCAAGAGTTTCGGTGCGACTTCCTCCGATCACGGCCATCCGACGGCCGAAACCGCCAATCTCTCGGATGCCGCCGCGCAGGAGCTGTTCAACCGCATCCGCCGGGGCTCGGACGACGAGCGCGAGCGAAAGCTGTTCCGCGCCCAGATGCTGACCGAGATGGCCAAGATGAGCCGCGACGACGGGCTGGTCCTGCAGATCCATCCCGGCTCCTGGCGCAATCATTCGCCGGCTATCTTTCACAAGTTCGGCAGGGACAAAGGCTTCGATATTCCGACCCGAACCGACTATGTGACGGCGCTGAAGCCGCTGCTCGACTGCGTCGGGCTGGAGCGCGACCTCACCATCATCCTCTTCACGCTCGACGAGACCAGCTATGCGCGCGAGCTGGCGCCGCTCGCCGGCGTCTACCCGGCATTGAAGCTCGGCCCGGCCTGGTGGTTCCACGACAGCCCCGAAGGCATGCGCCGGTTCCGTGAGATGACCACCGAAACGGCCGGTTTCTACAACACCGTCGGTTTCAACGACGACACCCGCGCCTTTCCATCCATACCGGCCCGCCATGATGTGGCGCGCCGGGTCGATTGCGCATATCTGGCGCGTCTCGTCGCCGAGCATCGGCTCGGCGAGGACGAGGCGCACGAGCTGGCGCAGGAACTTGCCTATACGCTCGCGAAAAAGGCGTACCGGCTCTAACGGCGCTTGCCGCCATCGTTCAAAAAGGGAGGAAACCAATGCTGCATTTTTCGAGACTGGCGGGAGCTACGCTAGTTGCCGCCGCACTGCTGGCCGGATCGGCAAGCGCCCAGACGGTCCTGCGCTCGTCCGACACCCACCCGGATGGCTATCCGACGGTCGAGGCGGTCAAATATTTCGGCGAGCTGGTGAAGGAGCGCACGGCCGGCCGCTATGTGGTCGAGATCTATCCTTCCGCGCAACTCGGCGAGGAAAAGGACACGATCGAGCAGGTGCGCACCGGCGTGATCGATCTCAACCGCGTTTCGATGGCGCCGTTCAACGGGCTCATCCCCGAGACCACCGTGCCCTCGCTGCCCTACATCTTCCGTTCGGAAGAGCATATGCACAAGGTCATGGACGGGGCGATCGGCGACCAGATCGCGGCGGCGTTCGACCAGGTCGGGCTGGTGCTGCTCGCCTTTTACGACGGCGGCTCGCGCTCCTTCTATAATTCGAAGAAGCCGATCAACACCGTAGCCGACATGGCCGGGATGAAATTCCGCGTCATCCAGTCCGACATCTTCGTCGACATGGTGGCGGCACTCGGCGCCAACGCGACGCCGATGCCGTATGGCGAAGTGTATTCGGCGATCGAGACCGGGGTGATCGACGGCGCGGAGAACAATTTTCCGAGCTACGACACCGCCAAGCACGCGGAAGTCGCCAAGTACTATTCGCTCGACGAGCACACGATGGTGCCGGAAGCCTTCGTCATGGCGAAGTCGAGCTGGGACAAGCTGACGCCGGAAGACCAGGCGATCTTCAAGGCGGCCGCCAAGGAAAGCGTCGCCAAGCAGCGCGAGCTGTGGACCGCCAAGGTCAAGGAATCGCGCGCCAAGGTCGAGGCGGCCGGTTCGCAGATCACGACGCCGGACAAGCAGCCCTTCATCGACGCGATGGGGCCGGTCTACGAGAAGCACGTCAAGGACGACAAGCTGAAGGCCATGGTCGAAGCCATCAAGGCCGTGCAGTGATCAGGCGGCGGCGCGGACATTCCGTGCCGCCATCCTCCTAGGGAGAAAACCGGTGACTTCCAGCCCAAGACCAACACCGCTCCTTTCCGGCGTCGCGCAAGTGATGTCGCGCGTCAGCACGGCGGCGCTGTCGATCGCCGGCATCGGGCTGGTGCTGATGACCGCCTTCGTCGCCTGGCAGGTGTTCGGCCGCTATGTTCTGAACCGCTCGCCGAGCTGGACCGAGCCGGGCTCGGTGATGCTGATGAGCTGGTTCATTTTCCTCGGCGCTGCCGTCGGCGTGCGCGAAAACTATCACCTCGGCTTCGACGTCCTGCTCTACGTACTTCCGAAAGGCGGCAAGCGCTGGCTGCGGATGATTTCGGATCTTGTCGCGCTCGCCTTCGGCATCGGCATGATCTGGTATGGCAGCCAGCTGGTCGCATTGACCTGGGGCTCCGTCTTGCCGTCACTCGGCATATCGGGGGGCTGGGACTATGTCCCGCTTGTCGCGGGAGGCGCGCTCATCGTGCTCTTCACGCTGGAGCGCATCGTGCTTCGCCTCTCCGGCGCGCCGATCGACGACGCCCTCGATGAACTGCCGCCGGCCGAAGTCGCGGCCGAACTCGACACCGCCAACGTGAAGGTCTGACGCCATGGAACTGTGGATTCTCTTCGGCGTCTTCACCCTGCTGATGCTTATCGGCACGCCGATCGCTTTCTGCCTCGGCGTCGCAAGCCTCGCCACCGTCCTCTATATGGGCCTGCCGCCGCTCATCGTGTTCCAGCGCCTGAATTCCGGCATGAGCGTTTTTTCGCTGCTGGCCATTCCGTTTTTCATCTACGCCGGCGACTTGATGGTGCGCGGCGGCATCGCCAGCAAGATCGTTGCCTTCGCTGGCTCGCTCGTCGGCCATTTGCGCGGCGGCCTCGGCCAGGTCAACATCGCGACTGCTACACTGTTCGGCGGCATTTCCGGCTCAGCGGTGGCGGAGGCAGCGGCGGTAGGCGGCCTGATGATCCCGCAGATGAAGGCGCGTGGATATGGGGCGGACTACGCCGTCAACGTCACGTCGATGGCGGCACTGATCGCGCTGCTGCTGCCGCCGTCGCACAACATGATCATCTACTCGATCTCGGCAGGCGGAAAGATCTCCATCGCCGATCTGTTCACGGCCGGTATCATCCCGGGCCTGCTACTGGCCCTGTCACTTATGGTCACCGCCTATATCGTGGCGCGCTCCCGCGGCTATCCGACCGAGGCGTTTCCGGGCTTCACCGCGGTCGCGCATCTTTTCGCCGTCGCCGTGCCCGGCCTGCTGCTGATCGCGATCATCTTCGGCGGCGTGCGATCGGGCGTCTTCACCGCCACCGAGAGTTCCTGTATCGCCGTCATCTATGCGCTGCTCGTGACCGTCTTCGTTTACCGGCAGATGACCTGGGAAGGGTTCGTTCATGCCACCCATGGCGCCGTGCGCACCACGGCCATGGTGCTGCTCATCATCGGCATGGCGGCGGCGTTCTCGTGGCTGATGGCCTTCCTGAAAGTGCCGGCAGCGCTCATCGCCTCCATGAATGCGATCTCGGACGATCCGCTGGTCGTGCTTCTGCTGCTCAACCTCTTGATGCTGTTCCTCGGCACGTTCATGGACATGGGGCCGACGATCATCATTTGCACGCCAATCTTCCTGCCCGTGGCGCAGGCCTATGGTGTCGATCCGGTGCATTTCGGCGTCATCATGATCCTCAATTTCGGCATCGGGCTGAACACGCCGCCCGTGGGCGCAGTGCAGTTCGTGGCGTGTGCCGTGGGCAAGATATCCGTGTGGGAATCGATGCGCTCGATCTGGCCGTTCTATGGCGCAGGCCTCGTGGTGCTGGCGCTCGTCACTTACATTCCGGCCATTTCGCTATGGCTGCCGAGCGTCTTCAAATAGGGGGTGCGACATGGCATCGGACACTGCCGTCGGGCTCCGCGTCGAACGAAGACCGAAGCTTTCGGAAACCGTGGTCGCGGCGATCCGCAAGCAGCTGCAGGCGGGCGAGATCCAGCCTGGGCAAAAGCTGCCGACCGAGGGCCAGCTGACGGAAACCTTCGGGGTCAGCCGCACCGTGATACGCGAGGCGCTGGCCAAGCTTGCCGCGGACGGCCTGGTCGAGCCGCGCCAAGGCGCCGGCGTTTTCGTGACCGAACATATCTCGACAGCGTTCGGTGCTCTGGCAGCGGAGATGGGCAGCAAGGATTCGATTGCCCTCAACGTGCTCGAAGTCAGGTTGGCGATCGAGATCGAATCCGCCGGGCTCGCCGCCATCCGCCGCAACGCCGCGCAGGAAGCGGCAATCCAGGAAGCCTTCTTCGAGTTCGAACGGCTGCTCCTCAACAGCGAGCCGACTGGACCGGCAGACCTTGCCTTCCACCGCGCAATCGCCAGCGCCACCAACAATCCGTTCTATGTCGAGATGCTCGACGTGCTCGGCCGGCGCGCTATTCCTTGCGATGTGACCTCGCCCTGGTCGACCGAGTTCGCACAGTCCGACGCCTACCAGCGCGGCCTTCAGCGCGAACACCTGATGATCCTCAATGCCATCTCGGCAGGCGATGCCGAAGCGGCGCGGGAGGCGATGCGCGCGCATCTCGGTGCCAGCCAGCAGCGCTATCGCGAGCGCCTGCACGCGCGCCAGATTTTTTATGCCGACTCGGTCAACGCCGCGGCAACTGAATAAGCAATTGAGGCAGCCCCATGGGACAGCAATGAATCACACTGACAATCATACGGATTTCACCTCCCGCTTCGCCATCGATCCTGTTTCTGCCGCAGCCATGGGAACGGACGAGCTGCGACACAATTTCCTGATCGAGGACTTGTTCCAGCCCGGCCGCATCAGCCTGACCTACACCCATTACGACCGCATGATAGTCGGCGGCGCCATGCCCGCCGGCGCACCGCTGCCGCTGCAGGCGATCAAGCCGACCGGGACCAAGAATTTTCTCGACCGCCGTGAGATGATCATCGTCAACATCGCCGGTGCCGGCGTCGTGAAAGCCGGCGGTCAATCCTACGAGTTGCAGGCGCGCGACATGCTCTATCTCGGCATGGGCACGGATGAGGTATCGTTCGCTGCGACCAATCCGGCAGCGCCGGCTAAATTCTACCTGCTCAGCGCGCCGGCGCATCAGGGCCATCCCAACCGGCTGATCCGCATCGGCGATGCCAAGCGGCTCGATCTCGGCAGCCAGGCGACCTCCAACGAGCGCTCGATCTTCCAGTTCATCCATGCCGATGGCGTAAAGACCTGTCAGCTTGTCGTCGGCATGACGCAGCTTGCCCCCGGTTCGGTCTGGAACACCATGCCATGCCATGTGCATGACCGGCGCATGGAGGCCTATCTCTATTTCGACCTGCCGGAGGCGGCGCGGGTGTTTCACCTCATGGGCGAACCGGACGAAACGCGCCATCTCGTCATGCGCAACGAGGAGGCGGTGCTGTCGCCGGGATGGTCGATCCATTCGGGCGCCGGCACCTCGAACTACGCCTTCATCTGGGCGATGGCCGGCGACAATGTCGACTATACCGATGTCGACCTGGTGGCGATGGAGGAGCTCAAGTGAGCGATCTCTCGGCCTTCAGCCTTGCCGGCAAGCGCATCCTCGTCACCGGCGCCAATACCGGCATCGGCCAGGGCATCGCCGTGTCGATCGCGCGCGCCGGCGGCGCGGTCGTCGGCGTCGGCCGGTCGGCGATGGACGAGACGGCGGAGAAGATTGCGGCGGCTGGCGGCCGCTTCGAGGCGGTCCGCTGCGATCTTGGTGATGATGCAGCTGCCCAGGCGATGCTTGACCGCGTCTGGGACGGCACCGGACCGCTCGATGGCCTGGTCAACAATGCGGGCATCATCCGGCGTGCCGACGCGGTCGACCTCACCGAAGCCGACTGGGATGACGTCATCGGCGTCAATCTGAAGACGGTGTTCTTCCTCAGCCAGCGCTTTGCCAGGCGCGTGCTTGCCGAATCTGGACGGCGTGGCAAGATCGTCAACATCGCTTCGGTGCTGAGCTTTCAGGGCGGCATTCGCGTCGCCTCCTACACCGCCTCCAAACATGGCGTGCTCGGCATCACACGGCTGCTGGCGTGCGAATGGGCGGCAAAGGGGATCAACGTCAACGGCATTGCGCCCGGCTATATCGAGACCAACAACACCGAGGCGCTGCGCACCGATCCCGACCGCAGCGCTTCGATCCTGGCGCGCATTCCGGCCGGCCGCTGGGGCGCGCCGGAAGACATCGGCGACGCAGCCGTCTTCCTGCTGGCGCCAGCGTCCAACTACATGCACGGCGCGGTGGTGCCGGTGGACGGCGGCTGGCTGGCACGATGAACAACAAAAGGTGAGAGTTTGGCGATGACCGGAACCAAAATCTTCTCGCATGCCGGCGAGGCTGCGTGGACGCCGACGCCGGATGGCAACCGCAGGCGCGTGCTCCTGCACACGGATGAACTGATGATGGTCGAATTCGGTTTCGACAAGGGTGGTGTCGGTGCATTGCACTCGCACCCGCATGTCCAGGCGAGCTACGTCGCCGAAGGTCGCTTCGAAGTCACCATCGACGGCAGGACCGAGGTCCTGGAAACCGGCAGCAGCTTCATCGTTCCTTCCAACCTTGTCCATGGCGTCAAGGCGCTGCAGGCGGGACGGCTGGTCGACAGCTTCACGCCACACCGCGCCGATTTCCTCGACTGAGCTGCGGGCCCGAAGATCAGGCAGCCGGTTCTCAGAAAAAAACCCGCGCCTCCGGAGAGACGCGGGCGTGTTGCCTGGGCGCTTGTGGCGCCGCGGTACTCAAAACATCACCGCAGAACCTGAACCTGCCGAATGATAGTGAAGATAGGATTAACCGCTCCGAGGCGGTGCGATATTCACAGCCAAAGCGAATAGGGGCTGGAACGACGGTCTGATATCGGCCAATGAGAGAGAAGTTCGCCTCAGGCGGTGCCGCGGACAGGACCAGAGGGGTCGATAAATGTTCGAATCTGCTGTCCAGGCAATCACCTGGCGATTCGCCGGGGAATTTCGGCAGGTCGTATCCCCGAAAGTTCTGTAATGCAGGTAGCAGCGAGCATCCCGGCAGAGGATTCCAAGCGGCGCGTCCTGAAGGATGTATTCGGCTTCGATGATTTTCGTCTCGGCCAGGCGGCCGTGATGGAGGCGCTGCTGGCCGGGCATCATGTGCTGGCTGTCATGCCGACCGGCGCCGGCAAATCGCTCTGCTACCAGGTCCCGGCGCTGGTGCTGGGCGGGCTCACCATTGTCGTTTCGCCGCTGGTGGCCCTGATGCAGGATCAGGTCGCCGCATTGCGCCTTGCCGGCGTGGCGGCCGATACGATCAATTCCTCGCTCGACCGCGACGCCAATGTCGCTGCATGGCGCCGTGTCGCGGCAGGCCAGACGCGCCTGCTCTATCTTGCACCGGAGCGGCTAATGACGGTGCGAATGCTCGAGGCGTTGACCAAGCTCGATGTCCGGCTGATCGCCATCGACGAGGCACATTGCATCTCCCAATGGGGACCGGCGTTCCGGCGCGAATACGAAGAATTGTCGAGACTACGTGATATCTTCCCGAAAGTGCCGATCATTGCGTTGACGGCGACGGCGGACGAGACGACGCGCACCGACATTGCCGCGCAACTGTTCGACGGGCGCGTCGATACCGTGGTGCTCGGCTTCGACCGGCCGAACATCAAGCTAAGCATTGAGCCCAAGCAGGACAGCAAGCGCCAACTGCTCGGCTTCGTGCAGCGCCATGCGGGCCGCAGCGGGATCGTCTATTGCCTGTCACGCAAAAAGACCGAAGAGATGGCGGCGTTCCTCGAGCGGAACGGCGTACGCGCGCTCGCCTATCATGCCGGCATGAGCAAGGACGCGCGTGAAGCGAATCAAAACGCTTTCATGACCTTGTCCGGCGTGGTGATGGTGGCGACCATCGCCTTCGGCATGGGGATCGACAAGCCGGATGTCGCCTATGTCTTCCACACCGACCTGCCGGGCAGCTTGGAGGCCTATTATCAGGAAATCGGGCGGGCGGGCCGCGACGGGCGGGCGGCCGAGGCACATATGCTGTTCGGTCTCGGCGATATCCGCATGCGGCGGCTTTTCATCGAAGACGAGGATGCGCCGGCTGAGCACAAAAGGCGCGCGCATGGCCGACTCGATACGCTGATCGGTTATTGCGAGACGACGCAGTGCCGCCGTCAGATCCTGCTTGGCTATTTCGGCGAAAGTGCTTCGCCTTGCGGCAATTGCGACAACTGCCTCGACCAGGCGCCGCATGCGGATGGCGAGGCGGAGGCGCGGATCATCCTGGCGGCGATCGCACAGACCGGCGAGCGCTTCGGCGTCGCCCATGTCGTCGATGTGCTGCTCGGCCATGAGACCGAGAAGGTCCTGGACAGGAACCACCACAGGCTTGCCAGCTTCGGCACCGGTGTGGCGCATAAAAAGAGTTTCTTGCTGTCGCTGCTCCGCCAACTCGTCGCGGGAGGGTTCCTGACATTGGACTCAGCCGGCCATGGCGGCCTCGCCATTGCCGAGAAGGGCCGTGCGCTGGCTCGGGGCGAGGCTTCGTTCCGGTATCGCTTGGACGCGCGCCAGTCATCGCGAGGCAAGATACGTCCTGAGGATACCGCAGCAGGCACGGAAGGTCTGGATTCGGCGCTGCTGGCCGCGCTCAAGGCTGTACGGCTGCGTCTTGCCCGGGAACGCCAGGTGCCGGCCTTCGTGATCTTTTCGGATCGTACGCTGATCGATATGGCCGAACGCTGCCCGCGTGATCTGGACGCCTTCGCCGCGGTCAACGGCGTCGGCGCCGCCAAGCTCAAGGATTTCGGCGAGATATTCCTCGGCGCGATCGCTGCGCATCAATCCGGTGGATCGGCGTGAGGGTAGCCAAAAATCAAACTCGCAATTGCGCGACACTGCAACAGGTTAGTTTGCCAGGCAGCATTTCTTTGCTTTCTTGCCGCTTCCACAGGGACACGGATCATTGCGTCCGACATGGCGCCAAGGATTTGTGACCGGCGCTGTCAATCTCGACAACTCGTCGAGCCAAGTTTGTTCCGGCAAGGGCGATTGCCAATCTTCCTCGCCAAAATACTCAAGGTGGCTGGTCCATTCCAACGCTTCAAGCACGTCGTCGATATAGCCGAGAGCGGCGCGCTCGAATCGATCGATGTCGTTTGGGCTTTGCTCGGCGGCCAGGAGATCGTCTTCGAAATCGCGGCGGTCGATTACCCCTTCGGGGATGCGGCCGTCGTTCCATGCGCTGTGAACAAGTGACGCCAGATCGCGCAAGCCAAGCAGGGCGATCGCCCCCAGCCAGGCGATCCAGGCGAAATCGTCGTCATCGGCCAGCCTCTCGGTGTGGAATCGCTCGAGAAAATCTCGCATTCGGTCACGCTCGATGCGGCCTTCCCAGGTCAGGAAGGTCGCTGCGCCCAAAACTGCATCGCGGACGAATTCATCGACGGAGCGGTCGCTGATCAAGCTGAACAAAGCGTCGGCGTCGCCATCAAATACGCCGGCGACGATACGCGCCATGCTCTCGGTCACCACGTCGCCGAGCAGGTCATCGAGGTCGCGTCCCGGCCGGCGCAGCAGGCGCAACAAGGGCCCGAACGTTCTAGTGTCGCGAGCGCCGCCCAGAATGTAGATGCCTCGCAAGAGCAGCATCTGATCATCCCGCGACAGAGCCTCTCCTTCGGCCGCTCTTGTGACGACGGCACGCAGCGCGGGAGCCGATTCTTCAATCCTCGCTATGCAGTGAATGATTGCGACATCCGGCAATTGCTGCTCGTTTGCCACGGCATGTAGTTGATCTTCTATCGGACCGAGATCGAAGCCGGGCTTGCCCCGGCCAAGGACGGAGTCCAGTTCTTCCTTCTTCATGGCATCCTCGCTGCCGTTCGCGCTTGCCAAATCTACGACAGGCCGGCTGCCTTTCAACAGTTCATCCGCACAAACGGCAAATTCCTGTGCAGAAAGTGCCAGACGGGGCGAGTTCGATCTCGACACAGCTCTATCCTGAACTGACCTGTGGGACGAGGATCGGCCAGCAGCCAAGCAACCATGAGCGAATATCAATACTACGAGTTTCGGGCGGTCGACCGCCCACTCAGCGAAGCGGATCGCCGGGACTTGCGCGATGTGTCGACGCGGGCGCGGATTACGGCCACGAGCTTCACGAATTTCTACGAGTGGGGCGACTTCAAAGGCGATCCGGTCGCGTTGATGCGGCGTTGGTTCGATCTTCATCTCTATTTGGCGAATTGGGGCACCCACCGGCTGATGATCCGGTTTCCAGCGCGATTAATCGACCGGCAGCGTCTCGAGGGATTCCTGCATGCGGTCGATTGCCTCGAGATCAGCACGTCCGGCGAGAACCTGATCGTCGACATCCTGTGCGAAGAACTGGAACCTGCGGACGATTGGGATAATTGGGACGACGACTCGCACTGGCTCGAAGCACTGGCGCCGCTGCGCGCCGACGTGCTCGGCGGCGATCTGAGGCTTTTCTACCTGCTGTGGCTGAAGGCGGCCGAGATCGGTTCCGTCAAGCCGGACGAGGCGGAGCCTTTGCCGGGGATCGGCCCGATGACGCCCGCGCTCGACGCTTTCGCGCGCTTCTTTCAGCTCGACGCCGACCTCGTCGCTGCGGCGGCCGAGCGTCCCGCCGGCACGACAACGGAATTGTCGCCGGATATGGTCCGGCGTTCAGTCGGCGCCTTGTCCGATCATGAAAAGACGACGCTGCTCGTTCGTCTCGTCGACGGCGATCGGTATGTTGAAAACGAGCTTCGGGCGTTCGTTCGGAATCGCTCGATGTTGAAAGCCTCTGTTGGAAGCCCCATGGCCACTGTTCCGCGCTCGGCCGGCGAACTGCGAGCCCGTGCCGAGGCGATCCGTCAGGCCCGCGAGCGCGCGCAGGAGGAGCAACGAGAGGCTGAAAGAAAACGGCAGGCGGCGGAAGAGGCGCGCGCCCGCCGTATTCGGCTCGATGCGCTCTCGCGGCGCGGCGAAAGCGTCTGGCGTGAGGTGGAGAGCGGGATCGAACGCCGCAACCCTCCCGGCTACGATGAGGCCGCCAGCCTTCTGCTCGACCTCAAGGCAATCGCCGAGGAATGTGGCACGACCCACGATTTTGCTCGCAGGCTGCAGGCGATCCGCGATCGGCATATCCATAAGAGGCGTTTTATCGAACGGCTAAGAGACGATTAGCACCTGCTTCGTCTCGCCGCTGCAATCGCTGCCTCCTGCTGCCGCAAGCGCTCGATCTTCGCGCTCTGGCGGGCAGCCACGGTCGAGGCGACACGCTGCCCTCCCAACAGCCAGCCCGGAATGTTGGTGTGGACGACTTTGCCACGAGCGATGGCTGTCGCCGACATTTCGTCGGCGACAGCGCCCATCGCCACGTTGAGCTCGACGCAACTCATCTTGTCGTATTTCGCAGCATCAAAGGATGCCGGCAAAGGCGATGCGCAACTTCCGACAAACATGAGGCTGCATATCAGAGGCGTGGCCGTGGAGATCGCCTTCATTCCCTTATCAAGCACATTGATGCCGGACGGGCGGATTTTCGGAGGGTTCTCGATCTAGGGCCGCGAAGCACTCGCGAGGTTCCGCGTAACTGAAGCATGTGACCTCTACAATACTCTGTGCTGACCGACCTGTTTGTCTTCAAAGAATTCCGAGAGAGCCGCTGCCGTCTTGTCGGGGTGCTCTTCCGGGAAAAAGTGCCCGCCTTGGACAGCGCGTCCTGCCACTCTGTCGGCCCATTTCCTCCAGATGGCCAGCGGCCCGCCTTCTTGCGCATACCAGTTCTCCAGGGCGCCTTCGCCACTCCATAGCGCCAGTAGCGGACAGTCGATGCGACGACCGTTTGCGTGGTCCAACGCGTCATGTTCACGATCGATCGTCGCAGCGGCGCGATACTCTTCGCAGATGGCATGAATATGCGCGGGATCGCCAAGCGCATCAACATAGGCGTTCCTGACCTCTTTGGAGACCATTTTCGCTGACGATCCCCACTGCGTTATTGCATCGTCGACGACAGCATCGGGAGCCGCGCCGATCAGACGCTCCGGCAGGGGCTCCGGCTGGGCAAGAAGGCTCCAGGGCCAGAAGCCAAGCGCCAGTCTGGCATCCGCCCGATCCCATGTTGCGGCGGTGGGGATGATGTCGAGGACGGCGATTTTGAGCACTTTGTCGGGATGGTCCAGCGCCAGGCGATAGGCAACCCGCCCGCCGCGATCATGCCCGGCAACCATGAACCGCTCAAACCCCACTTGCTTGATGGCCTGAACCATGTCGCCGGCCATGGCGCGTTTGGCGTATGGGCTATGATCGGCAGAGGAAATCGGACATCCGCTTTGCCCATAGCCTCGAAGGTCGGCGGCGACCACCGTGAAGCGGAGCGCCAAGGCTGCGGCGATATCCCTCCACATCAGATGCGTTTCTGGAAAACCGTGAAGAAGCAGCAGCGGCGGACCGGTGCCTCCGACCCTTGCGAAAATCGTCGTATCGTCCAGTCGTAGGCTGGTGGCTCTGAAACCTGCAAACACCGTCAGCCTCCTCCGCGCCCTTAGGAAAGCTCCCTAAGGGCGCTAACGGCCGCCTGAGGCGAAAACCCCGGCCGCGATGGCCAGGGTTCAAGCCGGACAGTTGCTAGAATCGAAACCAGACCCAAACGCGCCTGCGGAAGCACCGCCTGCGCCGATAGCCATTTCGCCAGTAAACGCGACAGACCCTTCTCCAAGCGCGCCGGCGGCGCCGGCGCGGCATATGCCACCGGCGATGATAGACTGGTTGCAACTCCGCTTGAGTTTCGTCGTCGTCGAAGGTCTCGACATCCGGCGCCTCGAGTTCATCGAGAATGCCGCTTCTGGCAGTTGGAACGCCGGCCACTGCGTTGATTGGCCGAACTGTGCTTGCAAGGGCCGCGGCCCCGGCAATGCCAAACATTCCTGTCAAAAATAGTCGCCGATCCATGGAAACCTCCCCAGTCTTCAACCAGCGATAGAACAAGCTAACGATGGGGAGATAGCGCAGTCGGTGCAAACGCCTAGTGCCGCACGGCGATTAGCGGTGGTCCGGTCGGCCGGAGGGTGTTGCCTCGTCCTCGAAGTGGGATGGCTACCTCGATCGACAAACACCCGGAGCTTTCTGAATGGACGGCGGGCCGAAAACAATGAAGATCGAATGACGTCTACGCCATAGCCACGCAATTTCACGCTACTCGCGGTGCAAGGAGGCTTGACTGCCATCCTACCAGAAGGTAGGTAAAAGCATGAGCAACTTGTCTACCACCTCTGATGACATCCTGGCTTGTGCACGTTCGCTGATCGTCGCTGGCGGCTACAACGGTTTCAGTTATGCCGACATTGCTGAAGTGGTCGGGATCCGTAAGGCGAGCATCCATCACCATTTCCCAAGCAAGGTCGATCTGGTTCGGACGCTGGTTGCGCGGTATCGCGAAGAAACTGAAGCGGGGATGGCAAATGTCGAACTTCACGAATCCGATCCGCTCGAACAGTTGCGGATCTATGCCGGGTATTGGGAAGCCTGCATCGCGAACGCCAGCGCCCCGTTTTGTATCTGCGCGCTGTTGGCAAGCGAGCTCCCCGTGCTGCCCGAGGAAGTTGGCCTTGAGGTCCGGGCGCATTTCCGCTCGCTGTCGGCTTGGCTGACATCGGTGATGGAGCGCGGTGCGCGGCACGGCCAATTTCGACTGATGAGTACCCCTCGTGCCGAGGCTGAAGCGTTCATGGCGACCGTTCACGGCGCGATGCTTTCGGCACGGGCCTATGGCGATCCGAAGATATTCGCCGTCGTGACGGGCCCGCTCCTGGAGCGCCTCCGCGCTTCCCCCCGGATACGGGCCTAGATCTCAACTAACTATACTAGCAATCACTCTGCGACGTTCGTCGAGAGTCCCTACCTACTAGTCGAAAGGACGATCCAATGACGGTTCACAGTGGCGATCTTTCCCGCGCCAGTCAGGAACAATGGCTCAAGCTCTATTACTTCGCTCGGACGGCGTTCTCGGCTGTCTGGGTGGCGGCTGCCTTTACGATGGGACAGCATTCCGGGGTGGTCGCGGCGGTGTTACTCGTGGCTTATCCTGCATGGGATGCCTTGGCCAATTTTGTCGACGCATCGCGCAGCGGAGGATTGGGACAGAATCGCACCCAGACCATCAACGTCGTGGTCAGTGTGGCGACAACGCTCGCGGTCGTTTTTGCGCTGAAGATGAGCATGAATTGGGTGCTGGGCGTGTTCGGCCTATGGGCGATCCTGTCCGGCCTGCTTCAACTCGGCACCGCCGTCCGCCGTTGGAAGAGCTCTGGTGCGCAGTGGGCGATGGTCCTGAGCGGAGGGCAATCGGCACTGGCAGGCACGTTTTTCATCGCGCAGGCGCGGATGCCGATGCCGCCATCGATCTCCAACGTGGCCGGCTATGCCGCAGTAGGCGCCCTCTACTTCCTTGTTTCGGCGGTGTGGCTGAGCGTGAGCCAATTGCGGCGGAAGGCTGCATAGGCCCGCGATCTTAAGCCATTACCGGCGCGATGAGAGATGCTGTTACCTATGGGTCCGGGTTGGACACCATTCCGAAGTGGATAGTGTGCTGAAGGTTCTGCAAAAAGTTTTGGAGAGAGAACGGGGCTTGCTCTGAGGGGCGAGCGGCCATGGCACGGTGGTGACGTTGCGATCACCGATTCCCGTGGAAGGGGAAGTGCCATGACCAATCGAGACGTTAGACTGAGCAGAGGCGAGTTGAAAGCGTTGCTGTTGTCGGATGAGGACGG
>NZ_JAMYPX010000033.1:0-48475 GCF_040320585.1 Mesorhizobium sp. M0663 | reverse complement strand
CGGGCGCGCTGATCCTGCGCCATGCCTGCACCGGCTGCGGCGTCCACATGCACGGCCCGGTCGAGCGCGACCACGCTTTCAAGGGGCTGTCCTTCATCCATCCCGAGCGCTTCCAGGAAGACGGCTGGTCGCCGCCGGGCTTCACCGCCTTTGTCTCTTCAATCATCGAGTCCGGTGTCGATCCGAGCCGCATGGACGGCATAAGGTCACAGCTGAAGTCGATCGGGCTCGAACCTTATGATTGCCTCAATCCCGGGCTGATGGACTATATCGCCACCTGGACGGCCAAGAGGTCCGGCGCGTTGCCGGCCTAACGACTGATCAGACACTATCCTTGGGGGCCGGACGAAATCGCCCGGTCCCACGCGTTGGAACGAACGCAGGCGAGCGCGTAGACGATTCGTAAGTCATTGCCGACGTGCTGTCAGCCTCGGGGCGTTGGGCTCAACGGGAATATGCTGAAAATTGGTCCAACCGGATCGTATAGCTTCAAGATCAGCGACTGCGATCAGTTGGTTCTGGCTTGGCGCGGCCCAGATCGTGGACTACAGCTTGGATCGCGGGCAAAGTCGCGCCCAAAGCGCGATGGCGGCAAGGTGGTGCTCCTTACCAGTACGATATCGAGCGCCTAGCGGGGCTTGAACGGCAGCACCATCAGCTTGCTGCGTTTTGTCCAGGAAACCAGCCCCTATACCAGCGCGACCCCAGACCAGCCGATACCATCGGTGCGGCCGCGAACAAGGCGGGCGTCGGGGAAGCGTCGTGTGGCGGCCGGCAACAGTGCGAAAGCCGGCGGTCACTGGCTGTCACGCGAAGCCGGAAGTCGGTCACGACCTGTCTCTGTTTCAATGGATCTGTCGCCGGCACATTCGGCCGATTTGGGCCACCGGGCAAGGCATTGCATTTCAGAACGGCCACATCTGCCGCGTGGCGCCGCGGAAATCATGGGCACATTCTGCTTTAGCCGGCCAAGATGGCAATGTACTATTTGCCAATAAGCTGGCCATGGTTGCAGGACTATTCTAGGCCAGACCAAACCGAAATGAAGCTGATGACCGATCGCGCCAGGTTCCTGATCATTGACGACCATCCGCTGTTTCGCGAGGCGCTGCATAGTGCCGTGCAGATGGCCTATCCGGAAGTCGACACGGTCGAGGCACGCTCGATTGCCGAGGCGCTCGAGCTTCTGACGGATGCCAAGCCGTTCGACCTGGCGCTGCTCGATCTCAGTATGCCCGACGTGCATGGGTTTGACGGGCTGCTGCAGCTCAGGACGCGTTATCCGCGCCTGCCGGTGGTCATCGTCTCCGGCTATGAGGAACCGAAGATCATTTCAGAGGCGCTGTCGTACGGTGCGGCCGGCTTCATCCCGAAATCGGCGCGCAAGAGCGACCTTGCGGCCGCCATTCGCTCGGTGATGGAAGGCGCGATCTATGTTCCCGAGACTTATGAAGGCCGGCCGCGCGACGCCGACAGCACCGACCGCGCCGAGATGGTGCAGCGCCTGGCTACGCTGACGCCGCAGCAGCTCAAAGTGCTGCAGATGCTGCGCCAGGGCCTGCTCAACAAGCAGATCGCCTATGAACTGCAGGTCGGCGAGACCACAGTCAAGGCGCATGTCTCCGAAATCCTGCGCAAGCTCAACGTCTACAGCCGCACACAGGCGGTGATCGAGGTCTCGAAGCTCGACAATGCCGAGCTTTTTCGCGATCCGGCGGGGTTTTGAGAGGGCTCGCTAAAAAGCGCACTGTCACCGTAGTCGACCGCACTCGTGTCACCGCAATCGGACTAGACTAGCCACGGCTCTCACGTTCCCGACACCAGCTAAGCAACCCGCGCCTCTCTAGTCAGATCAAATTCACGCGGCGATTGCTCTGCAGCAGTTAGCCGCTTTCCCGCGTCTAGTAAAATGGCGGCCCCCGGTCCAACGTAGAATGCTTTAATTTTACTAAATTGCTTTTTGAATGCTCTATTAAAAGTCTTCATTAGCTCCTGAGCGAGCGGCGTATCGGAGACCGTAGCCACGCGGCCATTTATCACAACATCTTCAGCCTATCGCCCACCAGGGGAAAAAGTTACTGTGTCCGGATTGCTAAGCTGATCTAGCGAATACCGGATGCCGAAAGGTGTTTTTATCGGCCTCACCTCAATGGGCACAGCGTGGCCAGTGACAAGAAATGATCGACCGCTAGAAGCCGATTCAGTGGTTGATTGCCCAAGAGTTGGAATTTGCATTCTATTGCTAAAAGAATCGAATTCCATCTTGGGAAAATGACCCATGAGGATGTATTTTATCGAAATTTCACGTTCTACTGCCTCCAATACGGGAAGAAGATCGTCCTTTAGCGCGAAGAAGTGAATCTGCTTCATATGAATTACCGCCTAGGCACAAGTAATGGCTGGAATACGGTGACCCGTGTGCTGGGAAGATACGACCGTTCAAGCCAGCAGATGTGCCAGCAACGCCCTCAGTTGGGCCGGCTTCAGCGGCTTGCGCATCAGCTCGATGCCGGCGGCGCGGGCGGCCTTGGCGACACTTTCCGAGCCGTCGGCGGTGACGATGAGCGCCGGCACGGCGCGGCCGAGATAATCACGGACCTCGGCGATTGTGGTGGTGCCGAGGTCGCCGCCGTCGAGATGCTGGTCGGCTATGACAATATCTGGCAACCAGTCGGTATCGCCAAGCAAGTCGAGCGCGTCACCGGTCGAGGTGGCGGGGCGCACCAGGCATTGCCAGCGTTCGAGCAGGGAGGTCATCGCCTGCAGCACGTCGATGTCGTTCTCGACCAGCAGCACCCTTGTGCCGAACAGACCGTAGCCGCGCGGCCGCTCCATGTCGACGGTGCTGGCGATTGGATCGGCCGTGTCGCCGATCCCGACCGGAACGTCGATATGGAAAATCGTGCCATGTCCGACCTTCGACGAAAACGTGACGGGATGGCCGAGGGCCGCGGCGATGCGGCGCACGATGGCCAGCCCCAAACCCAGCCCGCCGGCGGCAAGCCCGGCATCCGTCGGGATCACGCCGCGATGGAATTCCTCGAACACCGCCTCGCGCTGGTCGTCGGGGATGCCGCAGCCGGTATCGGCGACGTCGATGCGGATCGTGTCGCCGCGATGCCTGGTGCCGACCAACACGCCGCCCGAGCGGGTATAGCGCAGTGCATTGGACAGGATGTTCTGCAGGATGCGGCGCAGCAAGGTTCGGTCCGAACGAACGAGCGCATTGACCGGCCGGAACTTCAGCGTCAGCCCCTTCATCTCCGCAACCGGCTGAAAATCCGAGCGCAGAGACGAAAACAGCGTCTCCAGGCTGACATCGGTGATGTCGGGCTGCACGACGCCGGCATCGAGCTTGGAAATGTCAAGCAAGGTGCGGAGCAGGTCCTCCATCGTCTCCAGCGATCGCTCGACCTGGCGGACCAGCTTTCTGCCTTCCTCGCTGGTCTGTACTTCGGCAAGCGCCGAGACCGACAGATGCGCGGCGTTCAGCGGCTGCAGCACGTCATGGCTGGCGGCCGCCAGGAACCTGGTCTTGGACAGGTTCGCCAGCTCGGCGTTTTCCTTGGCTGCGTTCAAGTCGATGTTCGACTGCTCCAGCCGGCGCAAGGTCGAATGCAGCTCTTCGGTGCGGCTGCGCACCCGGCTCTCGAGCGAAATGGCGGTCTGGAACAGCGAAAAGGCATTGCCTTGCTGGTCCATGGAACGCTCGACGCGGCTGATCAGCGCGGCGTTGATCTTCTTCAGCCTTTCCACGTCGTCGATGTTCCTGAGCGGCATCCCGGATTTCCTACTCCGCCGCTTCGGCCGCATTGCGTTCACCGAAGGCGATGCCGGTGAAGGTCTGGTTCAGATGCATCGAACGGTACTGTTCGCCATAGGTGCCGAAGCCGAGGACGTTGTTGACCTTGTAGAGTTCCGAAATCTCGCGATAGACTTGGCGGTTGCGCGCGTCGAGCCGGCGCAGCACGCAGTCGAAACCGAGGATCAGGTCGATGCCGCCAAGCCTTTTGCTGACGTCGCTGAGAGCGGCGCGGGTCGCCTCGACCATGTCCTTAGGCTGGGCGACGGCAAGCACGACACCATCGTCGATGGCGCAGAAGAACGACAGCGAGCCGTCCGCATGCATCTTCTGGATTGAACGGCAGTAAAATTCGCCGCCGACTTTCACCACCACCGGGTGCGAGGCAAAACTCAGTGGCGTCAGCATCTGCGCGACGACGCCGACCGAGGCGGCATATTCCTCGGCGGCAATGGTGGCGTTGAATTCGCGCACGATGCGGTGGTCGGGATCGGATGCCGTCACCACCAGCTTCTCGTCGGTGGGAACGAAATTGTCGGTCTTGAACACGTGGAAAGGAATTTCCGTGGTGATCAGCACGATGATGGCGCTGTCGGAGGTCACTTTGCCGTTCGAGATCAGCCGCGTTGTCTCGAATTTCAAATCATCGCCAGCCGACCCGCCGATCAGTGGGATGTCGTCGAGCCCCCAATGGATGGCGGAGGTCACCGCTTCTTCGGCATAAGACAGGCCGTCGATCAAGCAGAGCGCGAAAGTGGTGTCGGCTCGCTCGTGCCCGAGGCGCTCGTGTAACGAACGCCTCAGCGCCTCGACTTCGCCGGTAATCCCGTCCATGCCCGATGAGGACAGATTTTCGACCATGGTGCTGGCTGCCGAAAACGATGCGGAGGGAAGCAGCATAGCCAGGATCTGGCCTTCCTCCAGCCCTTTGGGCGTTATCTCACCGGCCGTCGAGCAGCCGGCATAGTGGAGCGCCGGCGCGTGGGTCTTCAGCGCTTCCGACAGGGCGACGGCCTCTATGAGGCTCTGCGAGAAAAACAGGAGGGCAAACCCGGCGTCAATGGCCGCTGCTTCCGCTGCCACCGCCCGGGCGAACGCATCCGCGTCAGATTCGTCGGTGGTGAGCACCGAAAGGCCGCATGCATAGCGCGTCCGTGACTTGGCCAGCGGCTTCCTCCTCCATTTCCTCCGACGCTTTTTTTGTGCGCGTCTGGCGCGCCGGCGTCGAGGTCATTGTTGTCTTGAAGCGGTGCTTTGGCAATGAGCCAACATGATGGATTTGAAGTTTCTGCCGTTTGACGGCGTCCGCGCAGCCGCTCACAGACGGAAGGCCGCATCGCATCGCCATCGCGTTCGCTTCGTTACGCCGTTTCCTGCCTTTGCGTGACAACTGGGTCATCCAGCGGGCAGTGCAAGTAAAGCGCCACATCACGACTGATGCTGAATCCGTCAAAGAGGTGCGAAACTTCGTAGGAGCAAGGTCTTCGCGAGTGCCGAGCAGGGGATATTTGTCACCACCGCCTCTCGTTGTCGAAAGTAGCGCGAGCGGTACCGAGGAAGGCCCGAGAGACGAAGTCAAAGCTGCACCCGATCGGGTCGAAGCCAATTTCCGCCTACCGCGCTTCACGCTATTGCAAGACATTCAAATTTGAGCTTCCGCACTCATGCTTTGTCGAGAGTATCTCCGTAGGTTTTAGCCGTTCTGAATCGCCGTCGGCGACGATGACGACGAAATAGGAGAACGCAATGGCTCGCAATCACGTTGAACGTCTTGGAGAGTTTAGGGAAATCTTGGTCGCGACTCGACGCGAAGGAGTCCGTAACGTGCACCATACTCGCGACGCAATGCGGGCAAGTGGCTTTCAGATCGGGGACAGCGACGGATCCAGCTACGGAGCCGAGCTGAAGGTGCTCCAAGAGGAAATTGAGGCAGTCGATCGCGCCATCGAAGACGAGAAGCGGTTGGCCTTGGCCCTCGAGAGCGCGGCTCAATCCCGCCGACCGACTAAACCGAGAATCGTGAAGGGAACATAGAGTCCGGTAAGGCCCTTGGCGCCCGTCGCGTCGATCGCCTTCGGTACAGTGTCGGGCTCGTCGCCGCCGTGGTGCAGCGCCCTAAAAGCGGACGTTTCGCTTTCGGCCCCTAGCGCATCGTAGAGCATTTGCTCGGCAAAAATCGCTCCTGTGAACTCCGACGTCGCATGGCGGACCAACAGGTTCGGCCAACATCAGGTGAGGCGTAGTTCCAACAAACATGCAGTTCAGACAATCGATTACGCGTCTTTGTTGAAGTCGTGCCATGCGGCCGATCCGAGAGGGTCGGCCAACTCCAGCATCCTTCACTGACTGAAATACGCTTGAAAATCGGGGGCCCCATGTAGACTAAGTTGCATGGACTAAGTCATGAGGCCCGCAATGCGCACCGTCAATATCCACGAGGCCAAGACGCATCTGTCTCGTCTTGTCGACAGGGCGGCCAAAGGCGAATCTTTCATTATTGCCAAATCCGGCAAGCCGATGGTCAAGGTCGTTGCCATAGACGCACCTGCGGCCGGCGAAATGCGTCGGGTGGGGTTTATGGCCGGGCAGTTTTCAGTTCCGGACGATTTTGATCGGATGGCAGATGACGAAATCGAGAAGCTGTTTGGCGGCGATGCATGAAACTTCTTCTCGATACCCATCTTCTGCTCTGGGCGGCGGGCGAGCCCGAAAAGCTCCCGCCCGCAGCCCTCGCTGAGATCGAGAATGCCGATAACCACTTGACGTTCAGCGCCGCAAGTCTCTGGGAGATTGCCTTTAAACGCGGTCTGGGCCGCCCTGACTTGAAGGGTCGATGCGCGTCTTTCCGTCGGGGCCTGATCGACAATGGCTATGATAAGCTGCCAATCACCGGCGAGCATGCCATTGCGGTGGAGGGGCTTCCACCCATCCACAAGGACCCCTTCGATCGGATCCTCATTGCTCAATCGATTGTGGAAGGCATTACTTTGACCGTCGACGATCGGGTCGCGCGGTATCCTGCGCTCGTCCGTCGTCTCTGATCAAGCTGGACCGCAAGCCCCTTGGTAGGGTAGTCAGCTATCGCTTCAGACCACCCATGAAAGCCTTTACTCGAGCAGAGTCGACTTGGTTCCACCAGACACCGTCGTGCTTCAGCGCGCTGGCGATGATGACCCCGTCGACAATGGCAAGGATATCCTTGGCGTTATCCGGGGTGACACCGCTGCCGACCAGCGTCGGCAGGCCGGCGGCCTGCTTGATCATACTTATGTAGCCCAAATCCGCGGCGTGACCGGTGCGCTGGCCAGTGGCGATGATGGCGTCGGCGTCGAAGAAGACCAGGTCCTTGACCAGTTCCTCCACCGGGCGGTCGGCGACGATGGCGTGTGCGCCGTGCTTGACGTGGGCATCGGCGAAAATGCGGATGCCGTTGGCGCGCAGCCTGGCGCGGTAGCGCGCCGCGCGGCCCGACTCGCCTTCGACAAAACCCTCATTGGCGACATAGGCATTCGCCCATTGATTGACTCGGACGAAGCCGGCGCCGGCTGCGCTGGCGATCGCCAAGGCCGGGATCGCGGCATTGGCCAGCACATTGATGCCGATCGGCCTGCCGAGTTCGCGGCGGATGCGGTCGGAAACGACCGCCATATAGGCCGCCGTCTCCGGGCCGATATCATCAGGCTTGGCGAAGGGGATGTCGCCATGGTTCTCGACGATGACGCCGTCGCAGCCGCCGTCGAGATAGGCCTTGGCGTCGTCGAGCCCGCGCTGGTAGATCGCCTCGATAGCCTCGCCGTCATAGCGCGGCGCGCCGGGCAGCGGCGCCAGATGAACGACGCCGATCACCACCTTTGTGCGGCCGAAAAGGTCCACGAGCGCGTCGCCGCCAGATTGGCCGAGGTGGGTCATGAGAGCTCCATTTGATCGATGAGCGCCGCCATCTCGGAGGCGGAAGGACAGGATGCCAGCGTGCCCGGCCGTGTCACGGCGATTGCGGCGGCGGCGAGCGCCAGCTTCAGCGCCGAGATGACCGGCATGCCCCGGGCAAGCCCACCGGCCAGACAGCCGCAGAACACATCGCCCGCGCCGCTGGTGTCGAGCGCTTCGACTCGCTGCCCCGGCAAGCGAAGCGGTTCCGTCCGGTCCGTGCCAAGCACGATACAGCCTGCGGCACCGAGGGTGATGACGACGGCGCCTGCGCCTTTGGCCACCAGCGCGCCAGCGGCTGCTGTCATGTCATCCCGGCCGGTCAAGATTTGCGCTTCGGATTGGTTGACCACCAAAACCTCCGCCAGGCCGAGATCGGGCAGCGAGGCCGTGTCGATCGGGCTGGCGTTGAGAACGGTGCGCGCACCGTTTTCCTTAGCTGCTCTGAGGCAGGCATTGGTCACGGCAGTCCGCAAATTTCCCTGGCAGACGAGGATGTCGCCGGGAGCGATCCAGCGGACAAGTGCTGTTTGCGCCACCGGATCGAAGGCTTCGCTGCAGGCGACGCCGCTGACGATGAAATTCTCTCCGCCTTTATCGACGACGATGGTCGAGCGGTCGCTCGGCAGCTCGAATTCGCTCACCTCAAGGTCTGACAGCTCGCTGTCGAGGCGGCTCCTCATCCACGCGCCAGCGGGGTCCTTGCCGAGCGCCGTCCAGAACGTCACCTCTGCACCAGTCCGTGCTGCTGCGACCGCCTGGTTGGCGCCCTTGCCGCCGAGCCCGTCGGCATAGCTCACGGCATTCAAAGTCTCGCCCGCGGCAGGGAAGCGGCCGACGCGAAACACGGTATCGACGCAGGCATTGCCGACGACGTGGACATGCATGGCTCAGCTCTCACCGGTCGCCCAGCCCAGCATCTGTTCGAACAGGGTCTTGTAGCCTGGCCAGGCGATGAATTGCGGCGGCAGCCAATGTGGCCCGACATCGGATGTCCAGGCCACGGTGCGGCCCTTGCCGTAACGGCCGGTGACAAGCAGCGGCAGCGAGCCATAGTCCGACGACACGCTGGCCAGGACCTCGGCCCCATCCTTCAGCGTCACCTCGTTAAAACCGAGCAGGATCGGCCAGTCCGAGCCGAGGCCCCTGAGGATGGGATGGCTCGACCCTGGTTTCGGCACCGGCGCAAAGCCTTCGGGAACCTCGACGCGGTCGTCGTAGGCCAGGCAATTCACCGGCAGCACGTCCTCGACCGGCGTCTTGCGGTAGCGCGCGCCGCCATTGATGCCTTGGAAGCTGTAGTAACCGCCGAACATCAATAGACCGCCGCCGCCGCTGACGTAATCGCGGAGCAGGCGCAGGCGGTTCGGCGTCGGCTTGGAGTGGACCCAGGTGTCGGGATGCAGCAGCAGCGTGTTGGCGCCGATGTCGGAGAGCACGACCGCGTCATAGGCCGACAGCGCCTCCATGGTCTGTGGAAAGCCGCGCTGCGCCTCATGCGCCGGCATGAACGTGACGTCGAAGTCGGTCGCCTTCAGCGCGCCCAGCAACTCGTCTGCGCCGGTGTGGTAGGTAACGGTCGGAAACTGGTCGAAACCCTTGATATGGGTCGCGGTCGACACCCAGGATTCGCCGGCAAGCAGGATCTTCTTCTTGGACATTTGAACTCCAGTGTAATTCCAGGCCGCTTAGAGCCGCGCGAATACGCTTTTCGGATTGGCGATCAGCATGCGGTCGATGGCCGGCTGCTCGACGCCGTGGCGTTTTAGGCGCGGTATGAAATGCTTCAGGATATAGCCATAGCCGAAGCCGCCGAAGCGCGTCAGCATGATCTTGAGGAACACATCCTGCGACAACAGCAGGCGGTCGCCGAAGCCCGCCTCGACAAGGGCGGCGATGGCGCGTGCATTCTCCTCGTCGGAGGGCGATTGCGCGTCCTGGTCGGCGTAATAATAGTCCATGCCGATCATGTCGTATTCGAGGAACGCGCCGCGCCGAGCGAGGCTTTTCTGGTAGTCGGGATCGTCGTGGCTCGGGTTCATGTGGCAGAGCACGGTATGGCGAAGATCGGCGCCCTCGGCCTCGACGATATCGAGCACGTCGTGCGCCAGCCGCTCCCAGCCAGGCAGATGGATCGACAGCGGCACGCCGGTGATGCGCGAGGCGCGCGCCGAAGCCCGCAGCGACTTGCGTTCCTCGGCGGTGAAATCCTTGCTGACGCCGACCTCGCCGATCAGCCCGGCCATGATCGGCGGCTGCGTCTCGCCGCCGCCGACATCGTTGACGATGAACTCGGTCACGGCGTCCACATCCATCGCCTTCAGCCATTCGGGATGGGTGTGCTCGAGATAGAAGCCGGTGCCCATGACGATCTTCAGGCCGGACATGCGGCTGATGCGAGCGAGCTTTTCGGGGGCGCGGCCGATGCCGATATTGGTGGCATCGACGACGGTGTGGCCGCCCAGCGCGCGATAGCGCTGCAGCTCAGACAGCGCCAGGTCGGCGTCGTCGAGCGAAACGTTGTCGCGGTTGACGTAAGGGTTCATGCGCAACTCGCCGATGATCTCGATGTTCACCGGCTGCTCGGCGATCGCCATGTCATCGGGATGGCAGGGGCATTTCCAGCTGCGCGCGCCGTCGAGCAAGATGTGCTCGTGCATCAGCGTAATGCCCATCTCCTCGACCGGAACCGGGCCGAGCACGGTCATCACATGGCCGGTTTCGACCCCGATTGGCAGCCGCCGCCTGGGCACCGCGTCATCGAACAGATCGCTCATCGGCTCAACGGCTCCGCACGGCGCCGCGAAACAGGCGGAAGTTCAGCCAGATGGCGATCAGGATGATCGTTCCAGTGACTATCGGCGTCAGGAAAGGCGACAGATGCGCCAGGATCAGGCCGTTGCCGATGACGGCCACGGTCAGCGCGCCGAGCACCGTGCCGATGATCGTTCCGCGGCCGCCGAACAGGCTGGTGCCGCCGAGCACGACGGCGGCGATGACTTCCAGCTCGAAACCCTGGCCGGCATTCGAAGATCCCGATCCAAGCCGGGCGGCAATGATGATTCCGGCGAGGGCGGCCGCGGTGGCGGAAATCACATAGACGAAGAGCGTCGTCTGCCGCGTGTTGACGCCGGCGCGCCGCACCGCCTCAGCGTTGGCGCCAATGCCGGTGACATAGCGGCCGAATGGCGTCTCGTTGAAGGCGAGATAGGCGATGGCCAGGATCGCCAGCGCGATCAGCGCCGGCACCGGCACGCCAAGGAACCAGGCGCGGCCCAGCACGGTGAAAGCGCTTCCTGGCTCGATCGGGATGGAATAGCCGCCGGTGATCAGCAGCGCCACGCCACGGATCACCGAAAGCCCGGCAAGCGTGACGATGAAGGACGGGATGCCCTCATAGGCAATGAAATAGCCCTGTACCGCCCCAAGCAGAGCACCGAGCGCCAACATGGCAAGGATAACGACTGGCCACGGCAGGCCAAACTGCAAAAGCGTCGCCGACAGCGTCGCCACCAGCGCCAGCACGGAGCCGACCGAAAGATCGATGCCGCCAGTGGTGATGACGAAAGTCATTGCCGCGGCGACGATCAGCAGCGGCGCCGACTGCCGCAGGATGTTCAACAGATTGGGCGATGTCAGAAACGCGTCGGTCGCAACCGAGAAGATGATGCAGACGACCAGAAAGAACAGCGCGATCGAGACGACGCTGCCGTTGGCGAGCAGCGCATCGCGCCAGGTGCCCCTGCGTACTCGTGAGGGCTGGGCGGTGTGGATCGCGTCACTCATGCCGGGGCTCCACCGCGATAGCCATTGGTGGCGGAACGCGCACTGAACTTGCGGCCGACGATCAGATTGACCACGTCTTCGATATTAGTGTCGCCGATCAGCCGCTCGGCGACATTGCGCCCTTCATACATGACCTGAATGCGATCGCAGACGAGGAAGAGATCCTGCAGCCGGTGGGTGATCAGAATGACGCTGACACCGCGCGCACTGACCGCGCGGATCAGTTCGAGCACCGCCTCGACTTCGGCCACGGCAAGCGCTGCCGTCGGCTCGTCCATGATCAGCACCGCCGGCTCGAACGAGGCGGCGCGGCCGATCGCGATCGACTGGCGCTGCCCGCCTGAGAGGTTTTCAACCTTGAGCCGCGTGTCGGCAATGACGATGCCGAGCCGATCGAGCATCTCGCGCGTCTCGTCATGCATGCGCTTCTTGTCGAGAAAGGAAATGCCTGCGATGCGGCGGCGCGGCTCGCGGCCGAGAAACAGATTGCCGGCGACATCGACCGTATCGCAGAGCGACAGGTCCTGGTAGACCATCTCGACGCGCGCCGCACGTGCGTCCGCCGGCGAGCTGAAGATCACCGGCTTGCCGTCGATTTCGATGGTGCCGGCGTCGGGAACCACCGCCCCCGACAGCACCTTGCTCAATGTCGACTTGCCGGCGCCATTGTCGCCGACCAGCCCCAGCACCTCGCCCGGCTTCAGCGTCAGCGACACGTCATCGAGCGTCTGGATGGCGTTGTAGCGCTTTGAGATGCCGCTCATCCGCACCCGATAGGTCTGGCCACTGCTCATCTGGAATTCCACGCGATTGCAAGGGATCCGCGGCGCAGCCTCGGGCGGCGCCGCGGCTCGGTCGCCGACGCAGTTTACTTGAACATCGCGCGATATTGGTCGACATTCTTCTTGGTCACGATCGTTACCGGGATATTGATGATCGGGTCGATTTTCTCGCCCTTCTTGATCTTGCCCAGCGCTTCGACCGCAGCCTTGCCTTCGCCGGCCGGATCCTGCTGCACGACCGCCACCACCCAGCCGTCATCGATGCCCTGAACGGCCTGCTTGGTCAGATCCCAGCCGAACACCTTGACGTCGCCGGTGCGGCCCTGGCTGGTCACAGCCGAAACGGCGCCGAGCAAGGCCGGTTCGCCGGTCGCATAGAGCGAGTTCATGTCCGGATTGGCCGTCATCAGGTTTTCCGAAGCGCTCAACGCGGTCTCCTGAACGTTCTGGCCGTCGACTGTGTCGAGGAAGGTGACGGCCTGGCCGCTTTCGGTCACCGCCTTCTTGAAGCCGTCGAGGCGCTGGTTCTGGATGAATGAATTGAGTGCGCCGACGATACCGATCTTGGCCTTGCCGGCCATATCGGTCTTCACATAGTCGGCGTAGAATTTGCCGATGTCCTCGCCGGCCTTGGTGTTGTCGACGCCGATGAACGAAATATTGTCGCCGTCGGGTATCTGCGCGTCGATGGCTATGACGGGAATGCCGGCCGCCTTGGCTGCAGTGATCGCAGGCTTGACGCCGTTGACGTCGATGGCGACCAGAATGATGCCGTCGACTTTCTGCGTGATGTAGTTCTCGATCGCGTCGTTCTGCGCGCTCGGCACATTGTTGGCGTTGAAAATGACCAGCTTGGCGCCAGCGGCGTCGGCTGCCTTTTGCGCGCCCTCGTTGATCTGGTTGAAGAACAGGGCCTGCTGGTTGATGTTGACGAGAGCGAACGTATCGGCAAGCGCCGATCCCATGGCTGCCGAGCCCATGGCAATGGCGGCGGCACAGCCGGCGAGAAGTTTGAACAGACGCATTTCGGTTCCCCTTGCTTGCGGACCAGACCTCGGCTGGTCCCGTTGGTGCTACAGGCACGAGGCAAGCATTCAAGAGACTTGAATATTTGTCAATCCAAATGAACGCAGAGCGTTGCTCAGAAAGTCGCCGGCGTGTTGACCCAGAAAATGCTAGCGCGTTCCTCGCCGATGTTGCGGTAATGATGCGGCAGCTCCGACCTGAACACGAAGGCATCACCCGTGGCGAGAGCATGGCTCTTGCCGTCGACGATCAGTTCGATCCGCCCGGCGAGCACGTAGCCGACTTCCTCGCCGGCATGCTGGATCGGACCTTCGCTCGAGCCCTCTGCCTCGATGTGATGGATGTTGCATTGTAAGAGGTGACCAGGCGAATACGGGATGATGCGTTCGAGCGAAATTCCTTCGCCACGCCGTAGCGCGTCGAGCGCGATCAAAGGCCTTGCGCCCGCCCGGAATACGATCGCCTCGTCGTCGTCGACTTGCTCGAACATCCAGCCGATGTTGGTGTCGAGAACCTCGACCAGACGGTGAAGCATGGGCAGGGACGGCGAAGCCTTGCCGTTCTCGATCTTGGACAGCAGGCTTTCCGAGCAATTCGCAGCCGCGGCCAGCGTCTTCAGCGTCATGCCGCGTGTCTGGCGGGCGAGGCGCAGCCGAGTTCCAAGTCTTGCGGCATTTACGGTTGCGTCCGTTTCTGATTCTGGCCGCCGTCGATCGATTTTGTTCATCTGTTCGCCAACCATTCAACGGTCAAGGGCAACTATCGCGCGAGCAAAAGACCTCGGCTGACGATTTGCAAGTGCTGATGCGTCAAATTCGAGACTGCAGCCGCAGCTATCTCATCCGGCGAATGCCGCTCCCGCATGAACCGTGCTGATGATCCCGCGCCAGTTATCCCCTATCGCTTGGCTGTCCATCGTGGTCGAAATCGCCAGCCGTTACCGCGTTTGCGTCACGTGGCGAGTGGACTTGGAACGACAATGCGGGCAAGGCGGGCCACGCAGCCAATCTACACAACCACGGCCGCGCCGACACGATAAAATCTGGACTGTCACCGAATTGCGGAGCGCGCCCAGAAGTCACCCGTGGCAGCGCCCCATGGAGTTACGCCCAGGGCGCGCAGGCTCTCGATAGCCGCGGCGTATCCATTGAAATCCCTGGGGCAGTCGCGCACCGCTTGAGCTTCGGCAATTTTTGAAGAAAGTCCAACAGAATTAATGGACTAGCACCTTGCTGATGTAAGTTGCGGAAGCGACGCGCGGTTAATGCTTTAGAAGTATAGACACATCGACACGAGGTGCGAAGAAGCAACGCCAATACAGCTGGTTGGTTACAACATATTTATTTTCGCAGATATGGTATTGCCCGTCCGGGGATTCCTGTACACGGTCCCGTGGGATGGTGAAATTATGCGGCAAATAAGTGTACCCGCCGTCTACCCTGGACCGCACCGAAGACCGAGGTATGGCGCGGCAATCTGAACCGCCGCAGCACTTGAATTTGGTCTGTGGGTCAATCTTATCTTCGTACCAATCATGGGCGTTAGCGGCTGTTGCGGCGGCGATACACATCGCCGTGAAGATGAGCCTTCGCATGGCATTCCTCAAGTATCTGGCAGGCGCTGCTCGTTGGGGTTTCCATGTATATTAGCGTTCCATTGAAAATACCATTGGCCTCCGACCGACTTAACGCAGCTCCAGCAAGCGACGCTCGCAACGGAAGACCGCATTGGGACACGTCAGGACGACACTTTCGCCGACCAAAGGTCCGCTCTTGTCGCTCCGGGTTGGAAACCCGACCGTCTGCTCTGCGCCTAAACTCAGACGTAGAGCGGGCCATTGCGACATCCCATAAGCGGACACCGGCTGCCGTGATGACAGTCAGCGTGTGATGGATCGGACAGAAACAAAATCAAGGAGTTATGGGCGCGCGCATGCAAAGCCTGCACACGAAAGTTCTGCTTTCTTTTCCCACTTTCGTTCCTGCGACGGCGTCACCGTTTGGCCTTTTCAAACGCTTCTTTGCTGGCGGCCATCGCCGATCCCGCGAGTCTCCGCTCCGGGATATCGACGTTTCGTAGAATGCCAGCACCATGGCCGTCGAAGGAAACGGCAGGTCAGCGGCTTACGAGGAGTGCACTCCGGAGGCGTTAGCTATTCGGCTCATCCGCCAGCCGCCGAGAGCGGTGGAGTTCCCGATTGCATGGGGCGGGTACGATCACCGCGAGCGGTAAATGCCACGCACACAGGCTCAGAGAAGGCCGGACCCGCTTGGGGACGTGGGTAAGAACGCCTGCGGACGGTCCTGACGGCCGCATCCACATCCGTTTTGCTGTCCCCGAGTTCTTGAAGGACAGCTGCACCCAGGAGAAGGCTGGATTCCGTCGTTTCGGGCATTACGGTTGTCGCGCCTTTCTCAAGCAGCTCTTGCACATGCATGTGGTGACGCGCCCGGACAATCACCGGGAGGTCGGGCAGTTTGCGTCTCAGCGCCGCAAGAACCGATTTGGCTGCCTCGGGGTCGTCCAGAGTGATCACTAGGGCCTTTGCGCTGTCAATTTTCGCGGCGGCCACCATCTCCTCCTTCGAAGCGTTGCCGAAAAAGATCGGTAGACGTTCTTTCCGGGACCGCTCTACATTTTTGGCGTCGAGGTCGACTGCAACCCACCTGTATCCACGCTCGTCGAGCAATCTGCCGATCATCCGGTCTACCCGCCCGAACCCGGCAATGACGAATGTCCGGACACGGCGGACTGAAGCAACGCAGCATTTTCCACTTTGAGGCGAAGTAATTCTCAACTATGGTCCACCAGGCTTTTGGCATGGGGGGGAATATTGCCGATGGTTTTATCACGCAGGGATGTCGTGCTCGGCGGCCTGGCACTGGTCGCGGTGGGTGCAACCAGCAATATTGCTCAAGCAGCGGCGGCAAAATCCTTTTTCGCCGGTACCGCCAGCGACAACAATTTTGTGTATCGCAAGACCAACTTCGCCAAGATCGACAAGAGATGGCATCGCCAGATCGTTAAGTATTTCAGCAGCGAGCCGGTCGGCACCGTCGTGGTCGATACCCGCCACCACTTCCTCTACGTCATCATGGAAAACAAGACCGCCATCCGCTACGGCGTCGGCGTCGGCAAGGACGGCTTCAAATGGTACGGCCGCGCGACGATCGACCGCCGCGCACTGTGGCCGCAATGGGTCCCGCCCCCCGAAATGCGTAAGCGCAAGCCGGACCTACCGCCCATGGTCGCAGGCGGCGCGTCCAACAATCCGCTCGGGCCGCGCGCGCTCTATCTGCACCGCAACGGCGCCGACACCGGCTACCGCCTGCATGGCACGCTGGAGCCGTGGAGCATCGGCACCGACGCTTCCAGCGGCTGCATCCGCATGTTCCCGGAAGACATCATCGACCTCTACCAGCGCTGCCCGATCGGCACCGCGGTGCAGGTCTTGCCGCACATCGCCGACCAGGCGCCCGCTTCCACCACTGTCGAATGATTGGCGCCTCATGAACCGCATGATTGAAAACACGCGCCGGCTGCTCGCCGCGGGCCTGCTGGTGCTGGCCGCATCCTGCTCGACCAGCAACACGCTGGCCCCTTCCACGCCCGACGTCACCAACACCGAGGTTGCCGGCTTCCAGAACGTGCAGCCGGGCAGCGAGGAGGATTTTATCCTCAATGTCGGCCGCCGCACCTATTTCACGCAAGGTTCGGCCGCGCTCGATTCTGTCGCCAAGGCCACCCTCGACACCCAGATCGCCTGGCTAGCAAAGCATCCGCGCTGGCTGCTCAAGCTGCAGGGTTTCGCCGACGATCCCGGCGCAAGTGAAATGGCGCTGTCGCAGCAGCGCGCCGATGCGGTGATGGACTACCTCGCCGCCGGCGGCATAGACCGCAACCGCATGTGGGCCAAGGGCTACGGCAAGGACAGGCTCGTCCGCGAGTGCCCCGACACCGCCTGCAGGTCGCAGAACCGCCGCGTTGTGTCTAATTTGCGCGATGAGAGGGACGAGCCGTAGGGGGCTGCTGTTCTGCTTGTGACCCGAAGCAGAGTCTCACAGGCGAGCGCAGGTTCTGCTGCCTTTCCGCCGCGTCGCAATCCAATACGACTCAACGCCGTTCTCCTCGCAGCCGGCTGCCTCGCCGCGACCGCCAGCTACTGGTTATCGGTCCGAACCCGAGATCGATACTTGGCTATGAAGGCGAGGGCCGTCGCGTTGAATGCGTCCGGACGCTGTAATGGCGCGAAGTGACTAACGCCGTGCAAAATGATCAATTCGGCCCCCGGAATAGCGTCAGCCAGGTAGTTGGCATGCTCTCGCTTGATAAATTCGTCATGCTCGCCGAGTGCGATGACCACAGGCACTTTGATGGCGCCAAGGTCCTCTTTGGTATAGTTCGGCTGGGTTCGCATCATCAGCCCCACGGCGCCGACGAACTGGTCGAAGTCGCCTGGCGTGGCGGAGAGCATGGCGTAGTCTTTCCTGTGGCGACTGAAGCAGCGATCGAGAAGCGGACTCGGTTCGATCTGCTTTGTGCCACCAGGATCCATGTTGCAGGCAAAAAAGAAGACGCCTGCCACGCGTGCTGGTGCCTTGGAGGCAAGTACCAGAGCGACGCAGGCGCCGTCACTCCAGCCGACGAAGGTAGCCTTGTCAAGGGAAAGGTGGTCCATCACAGCCACGACGTCAGAAGCCATGAGTTCATAGGAATATGGCCTGTTATCGCGGGTGCTGCGGCCGTGTCCGCGACTGTCGATCGTCACCACGCGGTGGCCCGCCGCCGCCAAGGCCGAAACCTGATATCCCCAGTTGCCGCTGTGGCCGAGTCCGCCATGCAAGAGGATGACGGGAGGACCGCTACCAAATGATGCGTACCAGATCAGGGCTCCGTCATGCTCTACTCGATCCTCGCCATCTGTGGCAGGGAGAAGGGCGGCCCCATGCTCAGCAAACCGGGTAAGATCGTCGTCATATAAATTCATATCACGTTCCGTGTTTTCGAGACCTATGCACCCTTGGCGAATGGGGGCTTCACTATTGACACATACCGATCGTAAGGTATGAATATTCGCATGTCTAGGCCAACCAAACATGCTCCCGAGCGCGGTGATGCCCGAACCCGGCTCCTGGAAGCTGCAAGGGACACTATCCGCGCCAAAGGCTTCGCCTCAGCCAGCGTTGATGATCTGTGCAAGGCGGCTGCGGTAACTAAGGGGGCATTCTTCCACAGCTTCGGTAGCAAGGAAGCCCTGGGAATTGCAGCTGCGGAATTTTGGGCTAAAACCACCTCGGACTTTTTCGCCGCTGCTCCCTATCATCGCCCTCTCGATGCGTTGGAGAGGGTGCTTGCGTATGTCGCTTTTCGCAAAGCGATCATCACCGACGATCTGGCAGGTTCCAGCTGTCTGGTCGGAACGATGGCCCAAGAGACCTTCTCGAGTTTTCCCAGCATCCGCGATGCCTGTGGAGCTAGCATATTCGGTCATGCGTCCACGCTAGAAGCCGACATTGAACTGGCTCGCCGTGAGCGCGGCATCACGGATGATTGGACCGCCGAAAGTCTGGCTCGATACACGCAGACTGTCATACAAGGAGGATTTGTTCTCGCGAAAGCAGGGAATGATGCGGAGCTGGCGCGCGAAAGCCTCGCCCATCTGGAGCGGTATATCCGCCTCCTTTTTCGTGTTGCCGAAGACATGGCGTGAGCGAGATCGACCGAAACTCCATCAAACGCATGTTCTGCCGCCTCTAGGATCCACCGCGTGCAGCCCGATACGACTCCAAACGCCGTCAACCCATAGGTCCGTACCGCCCTAAGACCGCAATCTGGCAGCTAAAGGATAATCCGTTCATTGAGGCGCTGTGCAAAGAATGGGGGACGACAGCCTGTCTGACCAGGCACGGGAGGAGCTACTTCCGCGGTCCGCGCTGGCCGAACGAATTGAAATCTGAATGAGGACGGCGTCGCGCGGGTTGCTCATCGCTTCGTATTTCGATCCGGCAGCTTCGCGCCTGATGTCGGCCATAGAGGCGAACTTTGCCTCCGCCCGGAAGCAGACACTGCAATTGACCACGCTGAAGGTCGTGGTCGCGCCAGAGCCTGCCAAGGCACAACTCGGCACACGAGGGCGAACATTCCGCTGCGGAAACAACTTGAAGAAATGCTTCGCGACCCATAGCATGCCGCGCCATGGTGAAATCTGATCGGGAGGTCAGTGAGATCGGTCGGGTTTTTGAGCCAGTGCAAGGTAGGGAGGATAATAATTATGGCTTCCGAAGTACAGGCAAACAACGGCGTTAACGTAGAGGCGCTGCTCGGCGCACGCGAAGCGCTTACCAACGCCCCGGAGGCAGCGCAGTTCAAGTGGCGCGCGGCCTGCGAATGGAAGGATGGCACCCACAGCCACTCGTCGGTCGAGAGCTTCTACGGTCTCGGCGAGGATCAGCATCGCAAGACCACCTTCACATTCGACGCAGACCATCCGGAGGTCTTCGCTTCCCAGGACAAGGGCGCCACGCCCGTCGAATACGTGCTGGTCGGACTGGCGAGTTGCCTGACCGCCGGCATCGCCGCGGTTGCCCAGAACCGGAACATCCAGTTGAAGTCGGTGAAGGCGACCATCGAAGGCGACATGGATCTCGCCGGAATACTCGGCATCGACAGCGACGTGCGCAACGGCTTCAGCGGCATCACGGTGAAATACAACATCGACGCCGACGCCAAGCGCGAGGACATCGAGGCTATCGTCGCTCAGTCGCAGAAGCGGTCGGCCGTCTATGACATTGTCACCAATCCGACGAACGTCACGGTCGTGGTGAATTGAAAGGCGCTTCGAACCGTAGACTCTCCTGATGAGAGGGTGCGATTAGTTCCGTCACCACAGTGATCGTCGGCGCGGGGCACGCGGGGCTCGCGATGAGCCGCTGCCTCGCAGAGCGCTCTATCGACCATGTGCTGCTGGAGCGCGGCGAGATCGCCCATACCTGGCGCACCGAGCGATGGGATTCACTGCGGCTGCTCACCCCGAACTGGCAGAGCCGGCTGCCGGGCTTCCGCTATGACGGCGACGATCCCGACGGCTACCGGACGATGCCTGAGGTGATCGACTTCCTCGGGAACTATGCCAAGGCGATCTCGGCTCCGGTCAGAACCCACACGACCGTTACCTCGGTTCGCAGCGACGGGGCGGGATATCTTGTGCGCACGGACCGCGGCGAGTGGCGGTGTCGGACCGTCGTGCTGGCGTCGGGCGCGTGCAACATCGCGCGCCTGCCCGACGTCGCCAGCCGCGTGCCGCCGTCGGTCGCCATGCTGACGGCACAGTCCTACCGCAATCCGGGTCAGGTCGCCGACGGTGGCGTGATGGTGGTGGGCGCGTCGTCGAGCGGCACCCAGATCGCACAGGAGCTGCAGCGTTCGGGGCGTCAAGTGACCCTGTCGGTGGGCGAGCACATCCGGGCGCCCCGCGTCTATCGCGGCAAGGACCTGGAATGGTGGATGGACGCCGCCGGCGTGCTCGACGAGCGTTACGACGAGGTGGACGACATCAGGCGGGCGCGACGGGTTCCTTCGCTACAGCTTGCCGGCACGCCCAACCGCATCACCCTCGACCTCAATGCGCTCGACGACCTCGGCGTCGGGCTCATCGGTCGTCTTGCCGGCATCACCGAAGACGGCAAGGCCCAGTTTGCGGGGTCGTTGCGCAACATGTGCGCGCTTTCCGATCTCAAGATGGCACGGCTGCTCGACCTCATCGACGAATGGGCGCGCGCCAACGGCCTGGACGCTACGGCCGGGCCGCCGGATCGTCCGCCGCCGACCCGTGTCGAGGACAACCCGCCGCTCGGCCTCGATCTTGCCGGAGGCGCTATCAGGACGATCATCTGGGCCACCGGCTACCGGCCGGACTACTCCTGGCTGGAACTGCCGGTCCTCGACCGCAAGGGCCACGTCCGTCACGACGGCGGTGTAGCGGAACATCCGGGCCTGTACCTGATGGGGACGCAGTTTCTGCGCCGCCGCAAGTCTGCTCTGATCGACGGCGCTGGCGACGACGCGCGTGATCTCAGCGATCATCTGGCATCGTACCTCGGGCAAAATTCAATCTGTTAGCAGAATCAACGTCTGAGACTCCAGAGGGAACAGGTTGGTTGCCGCGACAACCCCGAATTCTGCGCCCCTGCAGTCATATTCCCAAGTGCAGCTTTGGCTTCCAGAAGGGGCGGAACAACTCAATCTTGGGACAGCGGTTCATCACCACTTTCAAGCCCGCTTCCTCCGCCAACTGGGCGGCAGCGTCATCGCGCACCCCAATCTGACCCCACAGAACCTTGGCATTGATTGCGATGGCCTCCTGTGCAACTTCCAACAGATCTTCGGAGCGGCGAAAAACCTCAACCATATCCACAGGCCGGTCGATGGCCGCTAGTGACGCGTACACCTTAAGCCCTCGAATCTCAGCCAGACCGGGACTGGGGTTGACCGGGATCATGTCGTAGCCGATTTCGTGCAGCACCCTGAGTACCCCATAGGAAAATTTAGTTTTATCGGGGCTGGCCCCAACCATCGCGATGGTTTTGACCGATTTCAGAATGTCTTGCAGATAAGCCTCCGAATAGGGCTCATCATGATTCATATGGGTCATTTCTTTGCTTCCAACGGGGTCGCAATATCGGCTTTCAATTCATGAGCGGCCAGCGGGTCAAGGAAGGGGTTGCGATAGAGCTTGTCGTGGCTCTCAACGCCGACCTCCAGCGTGCAGTCGCTCATAGGGCGGGCGACGCAGAGGATTATATAGCCATTGTTGATCTGGCGGTTGTTCAGCGCCCGCTGCGCTTTTTGATCGACTTTGCCGCTGATTATTTTGGCCGCACAGGTTATGCAGCCGCCATACTTGCACCCATACGGCAGATCCACGCCCTGCTCGCGCAAGCTTTGCAAGAGGGGTTTGCGGTGATCGACGTCAAAGGCCGCACCGCCTTGATTGGCGAGAATGATGGTGAAGCAGGTCATACCCAGATGTCACTCGTGCAATCACCCCCGGGATAACGGGTTTCGTGGCAGCGGCTTGGTCCATTTGGTTCCTTACCAAAATCAACAACGAATAGCGGATCGATTTCCATGCCGCCGTTTTCCGTATCGCAATTGACCATCAGCATGCATCCGCCATTGGTGCGGATTTCCGGATAGAACTGATTATCCCACGTCGAGAAGAGTGAGGTCGTCACATAAAGGCGCTTGCCGTCGAGGCTGAGCTGTATCATCTGCGGCCCGCCAGTCACTTTCACGCCATTGACCTCAGGCGCACGGCCGAGAAGTCCGCCCATCCACACTTGTCCGGTAAGCTTGGCGTTGTGAGGGTCCGAGATGTCGTACTGACGAATGTCGCCATGCAACCAGTTGCACAGATAGAGGTATTGATCGTCCATGCTGAGCAGAATGACCGAGATCACGCCCGGTATTGGTATCGGCCATTCGGGATGCGGCTCATTGCCGACATCGACAATTTTTTCCCATTGCCAGTCACCCGCCGCGTCCTTCCACCAATGGATAATGTTTGCGGAAAGGGCCGCGCCAACAAAGCCGTGACTGCTGTCGGGGTCATGATGGAATCGCACTTCCAGTGGGATCAAGCCATCTTCACCGAGATAGAATGTTTGCTTTGGTTCCTTCTTTTCAAAATCCCAGAAATGGATCTCCCGGCCATATTTCAGGTGGCCAACCTCTTCCAGGTCGAAACCAGGCATGAAAGTGTTGGGCGCGGCCCACTCCGAGCTGACCATTACGTTGTGTCGCGGCTGGTACCAGAAATCATAACCAAACTTGATCCTGCCCATGGAGTTTTCCCAGCGGCCGACAATCTCGAACTCCTTACTGAGTTGCAAATAGCCGCCGGGGGCATTGCCTTGAGCGTCGCCAAGCATTGAGATGATGATCTCCGAACCAAGGCAATGCACTGTGTGCGGTGCCGACAGGTTGGTTCTGGCTTTGATTTCGGCGCCCTCTATCACCTTGAACAGTGTCGGATTGCGGGGATCGGTACCGCAATCGACAATATGCAGATTTGACGAGCGCACACCCGGCACGATCAGATATTTCCGCTCCATGCTCGCATCGCCGTGGCACGACGAACAGGCATTCCAGCCCGAGTGATGAAGCTCATCGCCAATACCCGGCATTTGCAAACGCGAAATCACCTGGCTGTAGGTCGAACTCTCCGGGTCGACATCAATGGTGCACAGATAGTCCGGCCTCTGAATGCCCGTGCCGGTGTAGATGGCAATCGTATAGAGCAGCTTTTCGCGAGGTGCCGTCATCGCCTCGGCTGGAGAAGCATAGCCCGGTCCACAGCAATGATTGGTCATGGGTACTTCCCTTTGAACAGATCACTGGCCAGCCCCAAAGGGGCAAGCTGGAATGTTAGTGCATGCTTGGCATTGGCGCTATGGCCGGGGTGGCTTGTGAAGTGCGCACGTGACGTACAACTTGGCGACAGAGCCCCCGTGGGACCACCCAACGCCAGCTTCTTATCCCGAGGGAACGTTGGCGGAGTGATCGGAGAGCAATGCCTGGACCAAGCCCAAGTGAAAGCCCCCGGCTTCTTTCCACGGTTTCAAGACAGTATTCCAGCGGTCGGGAACGTCTGGGTTGGGTCAGTTCGAGACTTCGAACCCCGGATTGGATGTCTGCATTCTCGCGCGTTCTTACCGCAATCGATCGGACCGCTTCCGGCCATTACCTGATCCTCAATCGCAATCGCGCATGGTCATCCTATCAGGTTGAGCTACCATCGGCGCAATGCGTGTTGGGTCTGAGCGGGTGTGCAAAATGAGAGCAAGTCTCCTTGCAATCGCTACCTCGACGCTGCTGAGCGAACCCAGCACTGCGTGCACGATGCCTGGTTCTTTGAGTGCGGAGGAACGAGCACTCGCCGACAGTGTCTTCGTCGGACCGTTGTCCGCTTGGATCATCCGAAGCAGAGAAAAACCGTAGCGCGCGGTGAATCCTCACGCAGCGGGCTGAGGCCATCCAAGCCTCCGGCTCAGCCGCTACAGCCCGTCAGACGCCCGACCAATTACGGCACGAACCTCTGTCGCTTGGCTACATCCGCCAAAACCTGCTCTGCCTTTTTGGTTGATCGCCTGGGAGTTCGGCCGGCCTTCGCGAACTCGAGCCTGCCTCAGCTTACCTCAGCAACGACTGTCCCCGAGACCGGGTCGGTAAGGCCGAGGTCGCCGCCGAGGTCTTCGAGCATATCGCGGAACGTGTCGAGAATACCGATCATCGACGGCCGCGCGGCGGCGAGGCTGTCCATGTCCTGCCACTCGCCGACAAAGCAGAATGTGGGCTCGCCAGTCTTGATCAGGGCGCCCTTGCGAAAGCCTGTCGCGTTGAGCGCGATAGTCTTGTGCGCTTCGACGAAGACCTTTTCTATGCTTGGCTTTGTGCGAAAGCGGACTACATTGTAGGCGGTCATAGCTTCCTCCGATCGATTGGAGCAGCAACCTTTTTGAGCAGCAATCTTCCTGCGGCAGCCATCCTACTACGGGGGGGCCTCCAGCACCATGTTGGACGGCGTCTCCGCGGTGCGGCGGAAGCGGTGAAGCCACCGCTGGTGACGACCTCCCTCAGCCTTGCCTCTCCGGCCTGGGCGCCAGCCCCGGAGCCCGACATCCTGCGCCAGCGACGCGGGCGTGCACACAAAGGCGGAGGCGGCATAATAGGCGCGCCCGACGGGGTTAACAGCCAGATGATCGTGCGCGAACGGCTCGACGATCATCCACGTGCCGTCCGGCTTGAGCGAGCTACGAGCATGCGTGGCATGGCGTCGAGGCTGCCGATCTCCCCCACAACAACGGTACAACAACGGGGAGGTTGCGCTCTCTGCCAAAACGCGGCTCCGCCTCGCTTTTTTATTGATCACGACAAAAAAACAACGCTAACTGGCTCCCGCGAGGGGCCATGCTGACAAGTGATGAAGTGGGAGCGATCCCGTTGTTTTCGGGTTTGCCGGCGGCAGAGCTGGAGCGGATGGCGCGGACAGCGGCCGATCTTCACCTCAGCCCCGGAGAGTTCGCGATTCACGAGGGTGGAGAGGCCGCGCTGTTTGCGGTTCTCGCCGGCAAGATCGAAGTCCTAAAGACCTTCGACGGCATCGAGCGAACGCTGGGTTGGCGTCTGCCGGGAACGATCTTCGGCGAGGTGCCGATTGCGCTTGGCTCGGGTTTTCCCGGTGGCTATCGCGCCGCCGAATCTTCCCGCGTCATGCGCATCGAGGTTCAGCAGTATTATTCCATCGCCGCGGTTTCAAAGGACGTGGCCCAAAAGGTCAGCGCGCTTGCCCGCGAGCGGATGGGCGGGCTGCAAAGCGTCACTGCCGAGCCGCAGAGGCCGCGCGTCACATTGGTCGGCCATCGCTGGGACACGGCGTGCGGCGAACTGCGCCGGTTTCTGGCCCGCAACCAGATTTCGTTCACCTGGCTGTTGCCCGACACGTCGGATGCCGAGGCTTTCTGGTCTGCCCTCGGCAGGCCGGCTCTCGATGGTCCCGTTGCCCGGCTGGCGGACGGGGAGATTATCGAAGCACCCGCCGTGCGCGATCTTGCCATTCGCCTCGGGCTGCAGACGCGCCCGCGCGGCGCCGAGTACGACGTCGCGATCATCGGCGGCGGACCGGCCGGTCTTGCGGCTGCGGTCTATGGCGCCTCCGAGGGGCTGCGCACCATCGTCGTCGAACGCGAGGCGCCCGGCGGGCAGGCGGGAACATCCTCGCGCATCGAGAACTATCTCGGCTTTCCAAGCGGCATTTCCGGCGACGAGCTTGCCAGCCGCGCGCTGCAGCAGGCAAAGCGGCTCGGCGCCGAAATCCTGGTCACCCGTTCGGTCGCCGGCATCGACCCGACGACGCACGAGGTGGTGCTCGACGGCACCGATGTCGTGCGCGCCCGCAGCCTCATCCTGGCAACCGGCGTCGCCTGGCGCCGTCTTGCCATCGACGGGTTCGACCGGTTGATCGTCAAAGGCGTTTATTATGGCGCCGCGCGCAGCGAGGCGAGCAGCACGCATGGGCAGGATGTCTACCTGATCGGCGCCGGCAATTCGGCCGGCCAGGCGGCGATGCATTTTTCCGGCCATGCGCGCAGCGTGACGCTGCTGGTGCGCGGCCCCTCGCTTGCCGACAGCATGTCCCACTATCTGATCGAGCAGCTCAGGGCGAAATCCAACGTAAAGGTCCAGCTTCGCTCCGAAGTCCAGGCCGTGCACGGCGAGACGCACCTGACGGCGATCGACATTCTCGACAAGACCGGCAACGAGGTGAGCCGGCACGAATGCGGCGGGCTGTTCGTGTTCATCGGCGCCAACGCCGAGACCGAGTGGCTGCCGGCCGACGTAGCGCGCGATGCACGCGGTTATGTGCTGACCGGCGACGACGTGAAGAAGGCCGGGCTCTGGTCGCATGGCCGCGACCCCTACCTGCTCGAGACCAGCGCGCCCGGCATCTTCGCCTGCGGCGACGTACGCCTGAGCCCGGTCAAACGCGTTGCCTCGGCGGTCGGCGAGGGCAGCATGGCCATCGCCTTCGTCCACCAGTATCTGGCCAATGAAGAGAAAGTAGACCGCAACCAAAGCTAGAGGGTCAAGTAACCAGAATGTCATCAGCCGGTCGATGCGGCGTGAAAACCGCCAATTAAGCATCGAAAGCACGCTTGAAGGCTGGCCGCACTTCGCCGCGGGCTACATAAGCGGAGAGGTTCGGATATTCGTCCAGTATACCCGATCCGTTCAACCTGCGCAGCACCGCCACCAACAGAAGGGTTATGCCAGGTCTCGTCGCGGGTCGTCAGCGGAAGGGCAGTTTTCTGACTAGGTCGTTCGAGAACCGGACCGTCTGCTTCCGGCCCAGAAACAGACCTTTGCCGAGCGGCGATCAGCTTGGCGCGATAACCTTACCCCTCCTTCGCTTTTCCGCGGCAGACATCGGCCTGCGCGAGGTGGGGCGTTCGCTTGGGGGCGACTCCGGCGACGGCAAGTTTTGTTTCGTTCCGTCAAAGGGGGTTTGCTGGTGTGGATCTTGTTTTGGGAGTCGCCTGTTGGCGCAGATGAGCCTACTTAGGCCGCTCCCGTGCGCGACCACTTTCCGCCCGATCGAAACGTAGAGCGCTCCCACGCGGTATAGTCCGAGCCGATGCGCCCGTCGGCTCGGTCGTGCCATTTCAAGACCCCCGCTGCTTTTCCAGAGCGGACTTTCGTCTATCGGAAGGAGTCGGGCGGATTCTCCCATAGCCGACAATCTGCTTCCGGCCCCGAAACGATCATTCCGGATGACAGGTTGCGTGAAGCGGTCCGCGTGGTGCTGGGTAGCGCAAGAAGGATGGTTCAGCCGAAGAAGCCTGCATCCTCTTCCCGGAGATACTTCCTGGCTGCTTCGGCGTCGATGTCGAGGCCCAGCCCCGGCGCTTCCAGCAGGTCCACCATGCTGTCCTTCACGATCTGCGACGGCAGGCCGATTACGAGGTCCTCCCACCAGGGGTCGGAGGCGCTCGGGTATTCGAAGGCAATGAAGTTGGCGGGCAGGGTGGCGCAGACATTGATCAGCGCGCCGAGGCCGAGAAGGCCGTTCGCGGTGCCGTGCGGTGCCATCAGGATCGAGTGCATACAGGCGTGCTCGGCGACCCATTTGAGCTCGGCAATGCCGCCAATATCGGCCGGATCGGGGCCGATGACGCGCACCGCCTGCGTTTCGATCAGCTCCTTGAAATTGTGCCGCAGGTATATCTGCTCGCCGGTATGAATTGGCGTCGAGGTGGCGGTGGTCAGCTCCCGATAGGCCTGCGGATTGACCCACGGCACATAGTCGCCGGTCAGCATGTCCTCGAGCCACATCAAATTGTACTTCTCGACCGCGCGAGCGAACTTGATCGCATCGGGCAGCATCCAGCCCGGGCCGCAGTCGAGCGCCAGGCTGACCTTGTCGCCCAGCACTTCCTTCATCGCGATCACGCAGTCGAGCATGTGGTTGAAACCGCGCTCGCTGATGACGCCCTGATCCATGGCACCGTGGTAGCCAGCCTTATTCTGCTTCACGCCGTAATGGAAGTCCTCGATGGTGTCCTTCATGTTGGAGTGGAACGAGATCCCTTGCTTGATCATGAAGAAATTCTGCGGCTGCTCCATCATCCATTTCACGTCAGCGGCGTAATCCTCCGGCCGGTCCCCCGTTCGCTTCTGGCGGATCGAGCCGTTATAGACGCGCACCTTGTCGCGCACCTTGCCGCCGAGCAGTTTGTAGGCCGGCACGCCTGCGGCCTTGCCGGCTATGTCCCACAGCGCATGCTCGATAGCGCTTACCGCAGCGCCATAGGGCTTGAAAGAGCCGCGTTGGCGGATCTTCAGCATCACCCGCTCGACGTCGGTAGGGTCCTCGCCGATCAGCGCCTCACGGAAATGCAGCACCCAGGGCTTGAGATAGGTCTTGGTGAACTCGACTTCGCCAAGGCCATAGAGGCCCTCGTCGGTAACGATGCGGACGATGGGATGTTTGCCGATGACGGCGCAGCGGAGATCGGTGATCTTCATCTTCGGTTCTTTTCGCCTCAGCTCCAGATACGGTCCCAGGAATACTCGTTGTCCCAGTGATCCGTGGGCTGCCAGATGCCGGTGACACCCGGCTGCAGATGCTGCGAGATCACCTCGTCGACGACGTCGTCAATTCCCAGGCCAGGTTTGTCCGGAACAGTGATAAAGCCGTCCTTCACGAGCGGCTTGGGAACGCCGGTGACGATATCGTCCCACCAGTCGACATCGGCAGAGTGGTATTCGAGCGCCATGAAGTTTTCGGTCGCGGTCGCGACATGTGCCGCGGCCATTGCGGCGATTGGACTTTCGGCCATATGGATGGCCATTGCGACGCCGTGGTCCTGGGCCATGTCGCCGATCTTCTTGGTCTCGAGGATGCCCCCGCTGGTGAGCAGGTCCGGGTGGATAATGGAGAGGCCGCCGCTCTTGAGCAGAGGCTCGAAGCCTTCCTTAAGGTAGATGTCCTCGCCGGTGCAGATCGGCACCGTAGTGGCGGCCTGCAGTTGCCGGAACTGCTCGGTGTACTGCCATGGGATCACATCCTCGAGCCAGGCCGGCACGTATTTTTCAATCCGCCTGGCGAGCCGAATGCCGTTCTGCAGCGAGATGTGGCCGACATGGTCAATGGCGAGCGGAATATCCATGCCGATAACATCGCGAACCTCGGCAATGTACTGTTCAAGCAGGTCGAGGCCCTTGTCGGAAAAGTGGAGGCCGGTAAACGGATGGGGGACGTTATGCAAATCGTAAGCGGCATTGCGGGCGCGCCGCTCCTCCATGGTCTTGACCAGGCCGCGGCCGGGATGGATGCGGTACCCTTCAAGTGAACCGGCAGGGGAGACGACCGCACCGGGTACATCCGCGATCTGCATCAGCCCCAGATCCATCTTGAGGAAGGTGAAGCCGAGCGCCATGCGCTGCTTGAGGCGCTTGCCGGTCTCGGTGCCGCTCGGCACGGTAGCGTCGGTGTCGCAATAGACGCGCACCTTCTCCCGAAACCGGCCGCCGAGCATCTGGTAGATGGGAACGCCATAGGCCTTGCCGGCGAGATCCCACAACGCGATCTCGATCGCCGAGACGCCGCCGCCTTGCCGGCCGTGGCCACCGAACTGCTTGATCCGGCGAAACAGGCGGTCGATGTCGCAAGGGTTCTCGCCAAGCAGCCGGCTCTTCAGCATCAGCGCGTAGGTGGCACTGGCGCCGTCGCGCACCTCGCCAAGCCCGACGATGCCCTGGTTGGTGTAAATCTTGAGCAGGGTTGAGGTGAACGGCGCGCCGACGATTTCGGCTACCCGCATGTCGGTGATGCGAAGCTGGGATGGCTTGGAGTTCGCGTTCACCCGATTGAGCGCTTCGTCGGCGCCACCTGTCTTTGCCATGACTTATCCTCGTTTTCGGCTTGTCGTCCCGCAGCCTGGGCCGGCACAGCGTGTTGCTAGCCCAGCTCAATCTCGTGGGCCTGCAGGTAGTCGCGGTCCATCTCAATACCGAGACCAGGCTTCGACGACAGCTTGAGGCTGCCGTTCGAAATGTCGAGTGGTCTGTCGATCAGGTGATCGTATTTGCCCAGGTTCCACTCCGATGTTTCAAGTTTGTAGAAGTTGGGAACGGTCATCATCACCTGCGCTCCCGCAACCACGTTGATTGGTCCCGCGGCGTCATGTGGCGAGACCGGGACGTAGTAGGCTTCGCACAGCGCAGAAATCTTCTTGAGTTCGGTAATGCCGCCGGTCCAGGTAACGTCGGGCATGATGTAGTCGGCGAGCCTGTTCTCGAGTACCGGCACGAAATCCCACTTCGTGTGGCCGCGCTCGCCCCACGAGATGGCGGTATTGACCTTCTCACGCACCTGCTTGAGGGCGTTAAGGCTCTCGGGCGGGCAGGGCTCCTCAAACCAGTCGATCTGGCCGGCCTCCTCGAGGCTCCGACAGAGGCGAATGGCGGTGGGGACGTCGAAGCGGCCGTGCGCATCGATGAGAATGTCGACATCGGGTCCTGCCGTTTCGCGGATCAGAGCCGTGAGTTCGGCGGCTTCGCGCTCGTCCTTGCGGGTCATGCTGCCATCGAGGTAGCCGTCTCGCTGTTCGCGGGGCAGGCCATCGGCGCTGCGGCCCTGGTGGGGGTAGGGATCGAACTTGAGCGCAGTGTGTCCGGACGCGACAATGTCTAGAATTTCGCGGACCACAGCCTCCTTGCTGGTGAATTTGGCCTGGTTGGGATGGGTGTAGAGCGCGATTTCATCGCGTACCGGCCCGCCAAGCAGCTCGTAAATCGGCTTGCCGAGGACTTTGCCCCGGATGTCCCAGAGGGCAATATCGATGGCGCTCACGCATTCGACGGCGGCGCCGCGGCTTCCCATGTAGGTGAAGCTGCGGAAGATCTTGTGCCAGAGATGCTCGATACGCGCCGGATCCTCGCCTGTCACGGCGACGCCGATCTGCCGCAGGATCGTGCAGAGAGCGCGGTTGGCGAGCCTTGTCGTGGTGGTGATCTCTCCCCAGCCACTCACTCCCTCGTCGGTCGTCACTTCGACGAACAGGAACTCTCCCCAGTAGGAAGCATCGGACTTGATCAGCCACGGCCGAATGCTCGTGATTTTCATCTCAACTACCTTTGCCTGAAAATGGTCAGCTAACGATGTTCTGGACTGGACATTCTATCCGGCCCGAGCGGCGTTGCGCGCTCGCATCTGTTCGAGAATATGCCGGCCCGAACCCTCGACATGGCGGGAAACGAGTTCGGCCGCCTTGTCGGCCTCTCCCGCCTTCACAAGCGCGATGAGTTCGCGGTGCTCGCGCATGATCGCGGCACGTCGCGCCAGCGTGAAATTGAAACGACGGCTCACGGCTCGCAGCACTTCGCGATGCTTCCACCAAAGCTCGGCTGCGTGGCGGTTGTAGTGCCGCTGGTACATCACGGTGTGGAAAGCGGTATCCAGCTCACTATGCCTGAATGTGTCGGCGAAATTGTTCTCTTCGATCAGGCCTTGGAGACGTTCGAGTTCGGCGATGTCCTCGCCGGTCGCCATATTTACAAACCATCGTGTCAGGGCTGGCTCGATCAGAACACCGATCTCGTAGATATCTCGGACAAAATCTTGATCAATGGGTCGGACGCGCGCCCCGCGGTTGGCGACAAAGGTGACAAACCCTTCGCCGCGCAACAACTGCAGGGCCTCGCGCACAGGATTGGTCGAAGTGCCGTGACGCCGGGCGAGATCGGTGACGACAAGCCGTTCGTTGGCGGCGAGCCGTCCCTCGATGATATCTTCCCTGATCAATTCATAAAGCGAGGCGCCCTCGCTGGAGGCCCCGATGGGATCGGTCCCCACCGGTGGCATCGCTTTGAAATCGCTTATTTCGGCCAAGGCCGGCTCCCCAATTTAATACATACTTTGCCCGATATCACACACGGCTTTCGCAAACAATGTACGATTCTGCGCGTTGACAGGCAATCCATGATCTGAAAACGTACCAAGCGATCGGGAGGATACACTGAGCTGAAAGAAGCATCCTCGCGATCGAAACGAGCAAGGACCGCTTTAGGGCGGCATGGGAGAACCAGGGAGGATACCTATGACGAGAATTGCGCTCGGCAGTGCCGTCCTGCGCGGCACTGTCGCCACTGCTTTGATGGCATCCCTGACGTCTACATCGGCGCTGGGTGCACCGCCGGTCGACCTGAGCAAGTGGTCGCCGGAATATGTGCGCTCGATTGCGGGCACACAGGACTTTGACACGGCGGCCGATTGCGCCAAGGTCACCCCGCTCGACTACAAGGGGCGACTGACTTTCTGGTATCAGGGCGTGTTCGAAGGCGACCCCGACCTCCTGCGCCAATACTACAAGGAATTCTTCGAGACCTTCCGCAAGACATATCCGAACATCCAGCTCGAGGAACAAGCCCTCACCTATAACGACCTTCTCGACAAGTTCCGCACCGCGCTCCTGGGCAATGCCGCGCCGATGGCGGTCCGCCTGCAAATCCTGGGTGGTACCGAGTTCGCCTCAAAGGGCTATCTGCAGCCGCTCAAGCCAGAGGATGTGGGGTATTCGACCGAGGATTTCTGGCCCGGCGCCATGAAGGCCGTGACCTGGGAGGGCGTGACCTACGGCATTCCGACCAACAATGAGACGATGGCGTTCATCTGGAACGCCGACATCTTCAAGCGTGCGGGCCTCGATCCAGACAAGGCTCCGGCAACCTGGGACGATGTCGTCAAATATTCCAAGCAGATCCACGACAAGCTTGGCATTGCCGGCTACGGCCTCGTGGCTCGCAAGAATGCCGGCAATACGCCGTACCGCTTCATGCCACAGCTGTGGGCCTATGGCGGAGGCGTCTTCGACGAAGCGACGGCAAACCCGACCTATGAGCAGGTCCAGCTCGATAGCCCGCAGAGCAAGGCAGCGCTGCAAGCCTCGTACGATATGTATGTTCGCGACAAGTCGGTTCCGGTTTCGGCACTCACCAACCAGCAGGCCGATAACCAGCCCCTGTTCGTCGCCGGCCAGCTCGGCATGATGATCTCGCACCCGTCCGATTACAACGTCATGCTCGACCTGCAGAAAAAGGCGACGGGCACCGACAAGGACAAGGCGCAGACGGTCATCGACAACATGCGCTACGGCCTGATCCCGACTGGTCCCGACGGCAAGCGCGCCGTCGTGTTCGGCGGCTCGAACATTCACATCCTGAAACCCGAATATGTCGAGGGCGGCAAGGTAGACGAGCCGGCTGCGAAAGCTATCATCTGCATGTGGACGAGCCCTGAATGGTCGCTGAAGATGGCCTACGCCGGATCAAACCCGGGCAACCTCAACGGCTTCAAGACCAAGTGGATGAAGGAACGTCTGGACAACATCAAGTTCCTCGACGTCACCACCTCGATGCTGCCATACGGCATCCCGTTCCCAGCTCTGCCGCAGGCCCCCGAGATCATGAACATCATCATCCCGGACATGCTGCAGAATGCCCTGACCGGAGCGATGACCGTCGACGAGGCAGCGGACGACGCGGCCAAGAAGGTAAAAGACCTGATGGGCGGACTCTAGTCCAGGCCGGACCTACGACTGACGGCTGCGCCGCTGGCGCAGCCGCCTCGTCCGAAGAAAAAGGGCACGCCACAAGTGACGATCGTGACCGGCAAGGCCGAGGCTCGCCGAAGATTGCAACCCGGTTGGTCCGGCGCGCTGCGGAAGATCTGGGAGCATCGCGCGGACTACGCGTACGTGCTCCCAGCGATCGCCGTGATGCTCATCGTCATCGCCTATCCGATCTACTACACGGTCGAGCTGTCGTTCTTTAAGACACCGCCTGGCCTGCAACTCCGCGACAAGACCTTCATCGGCTTCGACAACTACACGACCATCCTTACCAGTCAGGTGTTCTGGAAAGTCACCTGGAACACACTGATCTGGACTCTGGGGTCAACTTTCATCTCCTTTGTCCTGGGGTTTGCCACAGCGCTGGCGCTCCACCGCGACTTCATCGGCCGTGGTGTCCTGCGCGCCGTCCTGATCATCCCTTGGGTCATCAGCGCCGTCGCCGCCTCCTACATCTGGAAGTGGATCTACCATTCGGACTTCGGGATCATCGGCGCGGTGCTGGTCGGCCTCGGATTGGCCGCCCAGCCGCCGAATTTCATCGACAATGTCAGCACGGTGCTGCCCTCCCTGATCGTCGTCAATATCTGGCGCGAGTTTCCGTTTGCCATGATCATGATGATGGCCGGCCTGCAGACAGTCCCCGACCAATTGCTACGCGCCGCAAAAGTCGATGGTGCCAATGCATGGCAGCGCTTTTGGCACGTCACCTTCCCGCACTTGCGCAACGTCTCGGTGGTGACGATGCTGCTGCTCGCGGTAGCCAACTTCAATTCCTTCATCATCCCCTGGATCATGACCGGCGGCGGGCCGTCGAATGCATCGCATATCTGGATAACCCACATTTATGAGCTCGCCTTCGGACGGCAACGCTGGGGCGTGGCATCGGCTTATTCGGTGCTCCTGTTCCTCACGCTGATGACGCTGGGCTACTTCTACGTCCGTGCGTTAAGCGGCAACGAGCGGAAAGAGGGGAGCGCATGAGCACGATTGCCGAGACAGCCCCTCGAGCCCAGACCCGTCGCCGCATGCGCGTCGACGGATGGCGGTGGGCCGGGCGCATATTCCTCGTGTTCATGCTGCTTTATACCGCGTTGCCGATGATCTGGATGCTGATCACCTCGATCAAGTCCGGATTCGCGGCGACGCAATTCCCGCCGCAATGGTGGCCGGACGAACCTACCCTCGCCAGCTATCAGAAACTGCTCGATCCGCAGAACAGCGTCGGCCAGGACTTCCTCCGCTTCTTCTGGAACAGCCTTTTCGTGTCGACCGTCACGACAATCCTTTCGGTGATCGTGGCTGTCCCAGCGGCCTACGCGTTTTCGCGCTTCAGTTTCCCCGGCCGGAATTTCCTGTTCTTTGCCGTGCTGCTGCGCAATATGTTCCCGGCGGTGATCTTTCTCGTGCCACTCTTCATCCTGATGCGCGCCATCGGTCTGATAAACACGCATGGCTCACTGATACTCACCTATCTCACCTTTGGCCTGCCGCTGGCGATCTGGCTGCTCAAGGGCTTTTACGACAATATCCCGGTGCAGCTTGAGCAGGCGGCGCGCATCGACGGCGCAACACGGTTCCAGGCCTTCATCATGATCGTGATGCCGCTCTCGACGCCGGGGATCATCGCCACCGCAATCTATTCCTTCATCGGCGCGTGGAACGAGTACATCTACGCCTACACCTTCCTCTCCAAGAACGAGCAGTTGACCCTGCCGGTCGGCATCCAACGCTTCTTCTCGGAAAATACGACGGACTTTCCGGGCCTGATGGCGGCCAGCTTCATGATGAGTGTACCCGTCGTGGTGCTGTTCCTGGTCCTGCAACGATACTTCGTACGCGCCCTTACAGAAGGCGCGGTCAAGCACTAGGGAGTTGCCGATGGCCCACGTGGTCCTCCAAGATCTCGTCAAGAGCTATGGCAGCTTCAAAGCTGTCAACCACGTCTCGCTGACGGTCAATGACGGCGAGTTCGTTGCGCTCGTCGGGCCTTCAGGCTGCGGCAAGACAACCACGCTCAATCTCGTCGCTGGGCTGACCCCGATCACATCGGGCGACATCATCATCGGCGAGCGCGTGGTCAACGACCTCGACCCCAAGGACCGGGACATCGCAATGGTGTTCCAGAACTACGCGCTCTACCCGCAGAAATCGGTCTACAAGAACCTGGCGTTCCCGCTTCAGATGCGCAAACTCCCCAGGGACGAGATCGACAAGAAGGTCAAGGAAGCGGCGCGAGTGCTCGACATGACGCATCTGCTCGAGCGCAAGCCGCGCGAACTTTCGGGCGGGCAGCAGCAGCGCGTGGCCCTTGGCCGTGCCCTCGTTCGCGACCCCGCCGTGTTCCTCATGGACGAGCCACTGTCCAACCTCGATGCCAAACTGCGCGTGCAGATGCGGTCGGAGATCAAGCGTTTCCACCAGGACCTCAAGGCGACGATCATCTATGTGACGCACGACCAGCTCGAAGCCGTGACCATGGCTGACAAGATGGCGGTGATGAATGGCGGCTACCTGCAGCAATACGATTCACCGGCGCAGGTCTTTGCCCATCCGGTGAACATGTTCGTGGCCAGCTTCATCGGCAGCCCGGCGATGAGCCTTATTCCGTTAGAGGCCTCGACGGCAAACGGCAACACGGTGTTGACCGGCGCCGAGGGCTGGCGCCTTGAGCTCTCACCGCGCAATGCCCAGAAGGTGGCGAAAGCGACGACCAGGAAAGTCGTGCTCGGCGCACGTCACTCGACGATCAAGCTCCACAAGAGTGCGGTGCCAGGCAGCGTCCCGGCCAAGGCCTATACGGTGGAGCCGACCGGCGACGTCACCTTCGTTCAGGCGTTCTTGTCCGGCGCCATCGTCAACGTCAGCGTGCCGCCGAACATTGCCGTCGCGCCCGACGAGCAGATCTGGCTCGAGTTCGACCAGGAGCGGATGCATCTGTTCGATGGCGAAACTGAAATGGCCCTCAAGGCCAACTGAGATAGGGCGAATGCGCGTGAAACGTGGGCGTGGATGACTGAGAAGCTTAAGATCACCGCGATCAAGCCCTATCCGGTGTGGGTAGGAACGCGCAACCAGATGCTCGTCAAGCTCGAGACCGACCAGGGCATCTTCGGCTGGGGCGAGAGCGGCTTGAGCGGTCGCGAGAGGGCCGTGGCCGGCGCGGTCGAGCACTATCGCGAGTTTCTCATCGGCCGCCACCCGATGCAGATCGGGCGGATCTGGCAGGAGATTTACCGCAGCCAGTACTTCGAAGGCGGGCGAGTCCTTCAGGCGGCGATTTCCGCCATCGACATCGCCCTTCACGACATCAAGGGCAAGGCGCTGGGCGTGCCGGTCTACGAGCTGCTGGGCGGCAAGCAGCGCGACCGCATTCCCACCTTTGCCTCGACCGGCGACGAGGCCGAGGGCGACGTTGCCATCGAACGGGCCCGCGAACTTCGCGCGCAGGGGTGGCAGGCGATCCGCTTCTTCCCCTTCGGGCAAAACAGCAAGGACATCTTCGAGCCGCGCGAGTCCATCGGCGCTACCGCGAGTATGCTGAACAAGGCGCGCGAGGCGCTGGGCGACGACGTGGTCCTCGGCCTCGACTATCATCATCGGCTGTCGGTGGCAGAGGCCGCGAGCTTCTGCAACAAGCTCGGTCGCGGCGTGCTTGATTTCCTCGAGGAGCCGATACGGGCCGAAACGCCGGAGGCCTATGAATCGCTGCGCACGATGACCGAAATCCCCTTTGCCATAGGCGAGGAATTTGCCAGCAAGTGGCAGTTCCTGCCCTACATCGAGCGCGGCATCCATCAGTTCAACCGGATCGATGTTTGCAATGTCGGCGGGCTCACCGAGGCGATGAAAATCGCTGGCTGGAGCGAGGCGCATTATGTGGACCTGATGCCGCACAATCCCCTTGGTCCAGTGTGCACGGCCGCGACCGTGCATCTCGCTGCCGCGGTACCCAACTTCGCGTGGCTCGAGACCAGGGCACCCGAAACAAAGCTGGGCTTCGACAATTCCGACTTCTTCCCCGTGCAACCACGGCTCGACGGGACCGATTACCCGGTTGGCGATCTGCCGGGGCTCGGCGTCGAGGTCAACGAAGTTGCGGTCCAGGCGCAGAGTTTGCGTTTCTGGGAAGCGCCTCACCTTAAGCGCCGCGACGGTTCTGTTACGAACTGGTAGTTCCATTCAATCGGAGTCCACAATGACGCATACTTCCGACATCATGCGGCCGCCTAAAGACCTGATCGACGCGCTAAGGGAGATCGGCGCCGCGACGGTAGCCGGCACGCTTGGCCACATGGGCTTCCGCAATCCGCACATGGTTGGTCCGGTGGCGCAAAACCACGGGAAGTCGATCGTCGGGCCGGCGTTGACGCTGCAGTTCCTGCCGCAGCGGCCTGACCTCTTCACCGAAGGAGAATATGCCGATCCGGAGACGCAGCTGCACCGGCACGTGCTCTATCACGCGCAGGAGGGCGATGTGGTCGTGGTCGACGCGCGCGGCGATATGAGCTCGGGCGTCTTCGGCGATATGATGTCGACGTATTTCAAGGGCAGGGGCGGGGCGGGTATCGTCATCGACGGGTGCATGCGCGACCGGCCCAATGTCGAAAAGCTCGACCTGCCCCTATGGCTGCGCGGCTGGACGCCAAACTATCATGTGCAAACCAGCATCTATCCCAATGCCGTCAACGTTCCGATTGCCTGCGGCGGTGTCACGGTGATCCCCGGCGATATCATTGTCGCCGACGACGACGGGGTGGTGGTGCTTCCCGTCGTGATGGCCCCGAAGGTGATCGAAGAATCACAAAAGCATCATTATTGGGAGGAATTCTCACGAGTGAAGCTCATGGAGGGCGGCCCGTTGCAACGTTACTATCCGCTGCATGACGATGCCCGCGGGGAGTACGAGGAGTGGCGCAAAACAAATCGCCTGGAGAACCCGAGTTAGTCAGCGGGCCTTGGCGATCAGTTCTGTAAGGCAATCAGCAGCGTCCGTCCCTGGCACGCCAAGATCTCTGACACTGTCCATATGGTTGCGGTTCGTGAGCACAAGCGATGTTACCAACGATCCCTGCCGCAGCAAGCCCGCTATGAATCGATCGGCTTGCTGATGGAAGGGTGGCGTCTCATTGGCTCCGACCAGAACCGCCGCCCTGGCTTGAGGATCATGCCGACAGGCGAGCGGCGTAAACATGGCGATTTCCTCGTCGGTGATTCCAATCTCGTCGGCGAGAAAGGAATCCTGGAGCGGCTTCAAATCGTAGAGCCCGCTCAACAGAAGGGCTGCCCTTACATTCGAGGGGGTGTGCGCCCCATCGAACAGGAACGTTGCAAGATGGGCTCCAGCCGAATGACCACTGACGGTCAGGGCCGCCGGGCTTCCGCCATGATCGGCGATGTTGGCCAGGACCCACTGCTTGGCCCGGCGCACCTGGTCGACGATCCTCGCCATTCGGACCTTGGGCATCAGAGCATAATCAAGGATGACGGCAATGGCTCCGGCCTGGGTAATCGTCGTCGCCATATATGAATAGTCGCGCTTGGAGAACATTCTCCAGTAGCCGCCATGGACAAAGATGTGCACCGGAAGCGCCGTTCTTTTGCCCGCGGGAAAGAACAGGTCCATGGTCTCGGTCGGATCCGGTCCGTAGGCCACGTCAGCGGTCATCGCAATGGTGGCGCGGGCGACCTCGCTGCGATCAATGAAGTCCTGCACGATTTCGTCAAAATCCGCGACGTGGTCGCGGATGCGAAAGGGATCGCCTTGCATTCTTCTGCTCACATGCTGATGGCGAGGTATTTCGCCTCCATGAATTCCGCAATGCCGTGATGCTGCCCTCCCTCGCGGCCGAGCCCGCTCTGCTTGACGCCGCCGAAGGGGGCTGCCGGATCGGACATCAGCCCGCGGTTGAGAGCAATCATCCCGGCCTCGATCCGGGAGGCCACCCGCATGCCGCGCGCCAGATCGCGCGTGTAGATGTAGGCAGCAAGCCCATATTCGGTGTCATTGGCGCGCGCGATGACCTCGGCCTCCGTTTCGAAGCTGGAGATTGGCGCCACCGGCCCGAATATCTCCTCATGCGCCATCTTTGCGTCGCCCGGCACGTCGCGAAGCACTGTCGGAGGGTAGAAGAAACCACGTCCGGACAGGACTGAGCCGCCGCACAAGACCCGCGCGCCGCGTGTGACCGCGTCGACGACAAGGCGGTCTATCTTCTCGACCGCCTTTTTCGTGATCATGGGCCCGCATTCCGTGTCCGGGTCGGTGCCGGCGCCGACCTTGAGCGAAGACATCCGCTTCTCGAGGCCCTCGGAGAAGGCTTCGTAGATGCCAGATTGGACGTAGAGGCGGTTTGCGGCCGTGCAGGCCTCGCCGGCGTTGCGCATCTTGGCCACCATTGCGCCATCGAGCGCCGCTTCGAGATCGGCGTCGTCGAATACAATGAACGGTGCGTTGCCGCCGAGTTCCATGGAACACGAGATCACATGCCTGGCAGCCTCTGCCAGCAGAGCGCGACCCACACCCGTCGAACCGGTGAAGGAGAGTTTGCGCACCCGCGGATCGGCCAGCATGGCGGCTGTCAAAGACCCGGGACTGGAGGTTGTCAGGACGTTGACCACCCCTGGTGGAACGCCCGCGTCCTGGTAGAGCGCGGCCAGCGCGTAGGCGGTAAGCGGGGTCTCACTGGCCGGCTTCAGGATCACCGTGCATCCAGCGGCAAGTGCCGGCGCGATCTTGCGCGTCGCCATCGCGGCAGGAAAATTCCAGGGCGTGATCAGGATGCATATGCCGATCGGTTCGTAGTCGACCACAATGCGATTGGTGCCGGAAGGCGCAGTACCGAATTCACCGGTAATGCGAACCGCCTCCTCGGCATTCCAACGGAAAAATTCCGCGGCATAAGCGATCTCGCCGCGGGCATCCCGCAGGGCCTTGCCGTTTTCCAGTGCGATGAGAGTAGCCAGTGCCTCCGATCGTTCCGTCATCAGCTCAAAGCAGCGTCTGAGGATCTCGGAACGCTTTCGCGGCGACGTTGTCCGCCAGCCATGGGCTGCTTTGGCAGCGGCGTCAACGGCGGCGGCCGCGTCCTCCAAGGTCGCATCGGGTACGGCAGCGATGATGGCTTCCGTCGACGGATCAATGACCGGAATTACCCTGCCATCCGCGGACTGCCGCCATTGGCCGCCAATATACAGCCGGTGCGAAATTGTGTGGAAGTCGCTGACGCCCTGATCATCCGACAGAACCTGTGAAAACGTGTTCATCTCGATATTCCCGATTGTTTACATGACGCAGCTGGCGAGGTCGCCATCAAAGGCGGCCTGGACCAGACGTCGCATGGACCTCAAATCGAATGGCCGCGGATTGTTCTTGATGAGGCGCTCGATACCGATCGCCTGTTCCGCCGTCCAATCGAGCTTGTCGGCAGGCAGCCCCAGCTCGGCCAACGTGGGGATGATCCCGATTGCCCCAAACAGCCGAGTGACCTCGCCAATGGTCGCGTCGGCCAACTCTTCGGGCGTCCGGCCTTTTCCATCGAGGCAGAGCGCGCTGGCGATCTCGGCCATCTCGGTCGCTGCGGCTGTTCTGTTGTACTTCATGACGTATGGCAGCATGGTGGCGACACCCAATCCGTGAGGGGTGTGGGTGATCGCGCCAACCGGATATTGCACGGCGTGCGCTGCCGCCGTGCCGGCCGTTCCGAACGCGCAGCCGGCTGCAAGTGCACCCATCATGACGTCGGCCCGGGCGTCCTCGTCGGAGGGCCGGCGGTATGCCATTTCAAGGCTTCGGCCAAGCAGCTTGATCGCCAGCAGGGCGAAATGATCGGTCAAAGCGGTTTTGCCGATAAAGACATGGTTCTGCGGAAGGCCGGGATCGGTCCCACGCCTGGCGGCGGTGAAGGCCTCGATTGCATGCGTCAGCGCATCGGCGCCTGCCATTGCCGTCAATCCCGGCGGGCATGTCATCGTCAGCTCAGGGTCGCAGATAGCCGCGGCCGCGATCAGATACGGGCTGGAGATGCCGACCTTCAGCGTGCGATCCGGATCGGAGATCACGGCAACCGGGGTAACTTCAGAGCCGGTGCCGGCTGTCGTCGGCACCGCGATCAGCGGCAGCGTCGGGCCGGGCACCTTGAACTCGCCGTAGTAATCCTGGAGCTGACCGCCGTGACTGATGAGCAACGCGGCGCATTTCGCCATGTCGAGACAGCTGCCGCCGCCAATGCCGATCACCACGTCGGGCGCGAACTTCCGTGCTTCCTCGACGCAGACGGCAACGGTGTCCCGAGGAACGTCGGGCAGCACACGATCATGCACCAGTACGTCTATCGAGGCGGCTCGCAGCCCCGTGACAATCTCTGCGAACGGGCCCGTTGCGGCAAAACGTTCATCGGTGCAGACGAGTGCGCGACGCCCGAGCCTCGCCGCGACAACCGGAATGACGTGGCGTTGGCCCGTCCCGAAGAGGATTTCGCGCGGCAGCCTTAGGGCAGCGAAAAGGCTCATGACCTGCATCCTGTGATGATGAGTGGATTGGAATGCGAGATGGCGTTCAACTCGGCCCAAAGGCCGGGTTCGATGTAAAACGCGTCTCGCAACGCGGTTGCGTATCGACGTGCCGAACCATCGCCCGCAACGCTGGCGGTCCGTTCAGCAGGTGAGGAAGCACGGGCTGCCAGGGCGGCACGCTGTTCCAGCAGGGCCACTGCAAATTCGATTGCTTTGTCTCCTAGCTGCGCCAAATGGTATCCTCTATAAAATCGTATAGGATATAGGATTGCATTGGCCAGAGCATCGTGTTAGCAACCCAATGTGTCAAGAGGCAAAACATGCAGGCCATGAACTTACCCAGTCTAGACGAAGCGAACCTCGCCGGCGGGCGTATCCAGCGCTCCAGCAGCCTGGTTGAGGACGTCTACGAAGCGATTTTTGCGCAACTCATGTCCCTGAAGATTGCGCCGGGCTCGCGCATCACCGTCGACAGCCTGGTCAAGGAATTCAACGTATCCCACACGCCGATCCGCGAGGCGCTCGGCCGGCTCGAAGGCGAAGGCCTGGTGCTGAAGACGCATCTGATCGGTTACCGCGCTGCGCCGCAGATTACGAAACGACGGTTCGATGAACTCTACGAGCTTCGCCTGCTGCTCGAGCCTCATGGTGCAGCCAAGGCAGCGGTGCTCATGGACGAGGTAAAGCTCGCACAGCTTCAGACATCGGCCGGCGTCATGGCGCGCCGTGAGGGCAAGGACGAGCGCCTGCGGTATTCCAACTTCGCCCGCCAGGATGCCATTTTCCATGACAAGGTCATGGAATTCGCCAACAACGAACTCGTGCGCGAGACACTGGCGCACCAGCATACCCACTTCCACATATTCCGCCTGATGTTCCATTCGCGCGTCACCGAGGAGGCGCTTGACGAGCATGAGGCCATCCTGGCCGCTTTCGCTGCGGCCGACCCTGCCGCTGCCGAGCAGGCGATGCGTCGCCATATCGAGCATTCCCGCGACCGTTTGTTGTTGGCGTTCGACTGAGACTGTCCCGATGTCCCCGTACCCGCCGTTGACGGTCATCACGCAGGCCAGTGCCAACGAAGACTACTTCCCCGATTCACCCTTCTAGAAACTCAAACCTACCAGGCGAGTACAGGTCTCGCCCGGCCGTTGTCACAGGAAAGGAAGTACCATGCCAGGCAAAAAGATCCTGATGCTGACCGGTGAATTCACCGAGGAATACGAAATCTTCGTCTACCAGCAGGCGATGGAAGCGGTGGGCCACACCGTCCACGTCGTGTGCCCAGACAAAAGCGCCGGAGACCTGATCAAAACATCGCTGCACGATTTCGAGGGCGATCAAACCTACACCGAAAAGCTCGGCCACTATGCGCTGATCAACAAGACCTTCTCCGACGCTGAGAAGCAGCTGGAGCAATACCACGCCGTTTACTGCGCGGGCGGTCGTGGCCCCGAATACATCCGCACCGACAAGCGCGTGCAGGCGATGGTGCGCCACTTCCACGAAACCAAGAAGCCGATTTTCACGATCTGCCACGGCGTGCAGATCCTGATTGCGGTAGACGGGGTCGTGCGTGGCAAGAAGGTCGGCGCGCTGGCGGCGTGCGAGCCCGAAGTGACGCTTGCGGGCGGCACCTATATCGACCTGTCTCCAACGGAGGCATATGTGGATGGGACGATGGTTTCGGCAAAAGGCTGGACGGCGCTTGCTGCGTTCATCCGCGAATGCCTGAAGGTGCTGGGAACGGAAATCCGCCACGCTTAGACCTTCTTCCGACGCATCTCAAAGGGGTGCGTCGGTTCCCTTTCTGGAAGGGGAACTTGTCACCGCCAGTTCGGCCCGGATCATAAAACGCCTGCATCACGCTGAGTTTGCCTCCCATGGGCGGAGGTCTTTCGTTATGCATTGATGCTCGTTTTCATCAAATCCCGTAAGCGAACGCATAAGTGTTTCCCTCGCTGAAGCCAGATGCGCTCGGCAGGCCACCTCAATCCGTGTGGAGTTGCGGCTCTCAAGCGCATCGATATAGGCAATGTGTTCGTGGATTGCGGCAAGGTTGCGCTGCTTTTCGTCCTGCTTGTTCCACTGATAGTGATAGTGAAAAATGAATGTGATGATGTCGTAGAAATCATCGATGAAGCGGTTCGGTGAGGCCTCGTTTATGAGCCGGTGAAACCGGTTGTCCAGGCCGGAGAAGTCGTGAAAACGGCCTTCAATTCGCTCCAGCAGGTCGGCATGCGCCATCTTGAGCGCGGCGAGTTTCGACCATAGCGGAGAACTGTCCGGCTGCAGTGAAAACAGTTGTGCCGAACGCAGTTCGAACATCACCCGGATCTCGAAGAGCTCAAGTGCAAAGTCTTCGGTGAAACCCTTGAAAAGCCAGCCTGTATTCGGCCTTTTCTCGATCAGTCCAAACCGACTGAAGCGGATCAGGAATTCGCGAATTCCATTGGTCGCAACGCCGAATTGGCGCGCAAGCTCGAGTTCATTGATGCTGGTGCCGGGCCTGGTGTCACCCCGTAGCATCCACTCCATGAATTGCTGTTCGACATGCTTGGCGCGAGGGGTAGTTTCGGCGTCCGGATAGTAATCGTTGTCACTGACCGGGCGGCCCGTCGACCTGAGGCCGTGGCGTTCGGTGACAAGTTCGCGGTGAACCAGTTCCCGCAAAACCTTTCTGACGGTTGTGCGGCTGACGCACATTCGCCGTCTAAGCTCATTTTCGGAAGGAAGTTCACCGGCCAGTTGCCCGTCGCGCAGCATATTTGCAGCTCGATTGAAGGCCTTCTTGTAGACGGTGTCGGTTCTCATCGGATTTTCCTTGGGAATAATACCTTGTCCTTTTTAGCATGAACTTTATCCATAAAAAACAACTTGACCAGCCTCGGTCGGTTGTTTTTTATCGATAAGAAGAGGACCTGAACACGAATTGAGTTTTTGACGACGCGGCTCGCACAAGCCGCGGCGGGGAGGGGAATTTGCCTGAAACGGGAAACACCGGCACGACTGTCGGCGAGGCCGCGTTGCCAGCATCCAGGAAGCCAGAAGCCGTCCCCGGCCTTTCGCTTGGCCTGATGCTGCTGAGCGCTGGTCCGGCCGTCATCCTGGTGCTGCTGATCGCCGTCCTCAGCTTTCTGTCACCCTATTTCCTGACGGGACGCAATCTCAGCAACATCCTCGCCCAGACGGCCGTCATCTCGGTTGTCGCGATGGGCCAGCATCTGGTCATCCTGACACGCGGCATCGATCTCTCCGTCGGCTCGAACCTTGCGCTGGCTTCCGTCGTCGGCGCGCTGAGCTTTCATGCTGGCGCCCCCGCCACCGTTGTGATCGCGGTGATGGTTGGCTGCGGCGCCACGGTCGGCGCCATCAACGGGCTCTTCTACGTCTTCGGCCGACTGCCGCATCCTTTCATCATCACGCTGGCAACATTGAGCATCGCCAAGGGATTGGCGCTGCAACTGGCCGATGGCCGCGCCATCCCTGGCATGCCGGATTCGATCGATGCGCTTGGCCGCGAGGCGGTTTGGGGCCTGCCTGGATCGGTTTTCGTCGTTGCAGGCGTTGCTGCGGTCCTTTCCGTCATGGCCAAAACCATGGTCTGGGGGCGCTGGATTTATGCCGTCGGCGGCCGGCCCGACGCCGCATTGCGCATGGGTATTCCCGTGTCCCGGGTCCTGGTTTCGGTCTATGTCATCTCAGGGCTGTGCGCCGGCATCGGTTCCGTCATCCTTGCCGGCCGCACCGACGCCGGCTCACCGTTGTTCGGCAATCTGCTGGAACTGGATACGATCGCGGCGGTGATCATTGGCGGCGCAAGTTTTCTTGGCGGTCGCGGCCACCTCGGCCATGCCTTGATCGGCGCCATCATGATCGGCGTTATCCGCAACGCGCTCAACCTGCTCAACGTCAATGTCTTTTTCCAGCTCATCGTCATCGGCGGGGTCATCGTGATCGCGGTCGAGTCCGACGTGCTGCGCAATTACCTCGAAGGGCGTGTGCGTGTGCTGCAAGCCGGAAGGCAGTCATGAGCGCCGTTGCGGCCAAAGTCGATCACGCGGTCACGGCGGACAATCCCGTGCTGGCGGTACGCGGTGCTACCAAGCGTTTCGGTTCGGTTCTGGCCCTGGACGATGTCAGCATCGAGGTGCGGCGAGGCGAGATCGTCGGCCTGCTCGGTGACAATGGCGCGGGTAAGTCGACGCTGACCAAATGCATCAGCGGGGTGCACCAACTCGATGCCGGCGCGATCCTTTTGGACGGTGCGCCAACGCAGATACGCTCCCCTGCGGATGCGCGCTTCGCCGGCATCGAGACCGTCTATCAGGATTTGGCGCTGTTCGACAATCTGACGCCGGGACAGAACTTCTTTGCCGGTCGCGAACTGGCTGGCCCGCAATGGCTTCCGCGCGGCCTGCGGTTTCTGCAGCAGCGCCGGATGGACGCCGAGACCCGCGCTCTGTTGGTGAATCTCAAGGTCACGTTGCCGCGGCTGGATGCCGTCGTCGCCATGATGTCGGGTGGACAAAGACAAGCCATTGCCGTGGCCCGCTCGACCGTGTTCGCCCGCAAGGTTGTCATTCTGGATGAGCCGACCGCCGCACTCGGCCTGCGTGAATCACGCCAGGTGCTCAATCTGGTCGCTGCGCTCCGCGACCAGGGCAATGCCGTCATCCTGATCACTCACAACATGGAACACGTCGTCGAGCTCGCCGATCGCGCGGTGGTGCTTCGCCAGGGCCGCAGGGTCGGCGAACTGGTGCCGACCAAGGGCAACAAACAGGAACTGGTTTCCATGATCGTTGGAGCCTGACCCGTTCGAAATTTGGGGACCGTTCCGGTCCGCAAATGCATGAAGCGTCTCCCGCCGTGAGGCGTTTCAATTCCAAGGGAGGAATACAATGCCAATGAACCGAAAATTGTTCGCAGGGCTGGCGATCGCCGTTGCGTTTTCCGTGCCGGCTTCGGCCGCGGACAAGATCAAGGTCGGCCTGATTACGAAATTCCCAGTGCCGTTCTACTCGACCATGGAGGACGCCGCCAAGAAATACGCGGCCGCTCATCCGGAGATCGAACTGGTCACCGGCCAGGGCCAGGCGGCTACCGACATCGAAGGTCAGATCGCACTGATCGAGTCCATGATCACGCAGGGCGTCAAGGGGCTGGCAATCACGCCGGTCGACCCGACGGTCGCGCCGGCGCTCGATAAGGCGGACGCCGCCGGCATCAAGGTGGTTCTCGTCGACAACAGCATTCCCAACTGGAAAGGCCAGACGGCATTGGTCTCGACCAACAACCTCAACGGTGGCAAGATCGCCGGAGAATATCTTAAAACGGTGCTCAAGAGCGGTGACAAGTTCGGTATCTTGCAAGGCGTTCCCGGCGTGCCGGCTCTGGACGACCGGGTCACGGGCATGATGGAGGGATTGGGCGACGTCAAGGTCGATGTCGTCGGCAAGGGCGCAACCAACTGCACGCTGGAACTTGGCACGTCAGTGACCGAAGACATCCTGACCGCCAATCCCGATCTCAAGGCGATCTACTCGGCCTGCGGCCCGCCGATCCCTGGAGCCGTCAAGTCGATCAGCAATTCCGGCATTGCCAACGACAACCTCATAGTGGTCGGCTTTGACGCCTGCTGTGGTGAGATCGAAGCGATCAAGTCGGGGGCGGAGGACGCCAGCGTAGCTCAATTTCCAGCGAAAATGGGTGAGCTTGGCATCGACACTGTCGTCAAGGCCATCCGTGGGGAACCCGTCGAGGCCAATGTGGATACCGGCGCCGGACTGGTGACGCTGCAGAACGTCAAGGACTTCGAGTGATCCACCAGCGGTGGGGGGGGGGGGGGGGCCGGGCGCCCGGCGGGCGGGGCGCGGCCGGTGGAGGGGGGGGGTGGTGGGGTGGGGGCCCCCAGGAAAAACCTGGGGAGTGGGGGGGCCGGCGCGCCG
>NZ_JAMYPX010000032.1:0-50176 GCF_040320585.1 Mesorhizobium sp. M0663 | reverse complement strand
CATGATTCCAACCCCGCAAGCCAAACCTGCTACCCAACCAAAACTCCCTTGACACCTCTCCGAAGCAGATGTGTGCGCACGCTAGCCCACAAGGGGAGAAGGGAAGAGCGCGCGATTACCGCCAAGGCTGCAAACTGTCATCGCGGACGTAAGCGATGATGGTGTCGCAGACTGCGTTCAGATCCCGCAGCACGTCGTCATTCCAGAAACGCAGTACACGAAAGCCCCTCGCCTTAAGTTCGGCGTCCCGCTCCCGGTCATAGTTCGAATCCGCATGCTGGCTGCCGTCGATCTCGATGATCAGTCTGGCCTCGGCGCAAATGAAATCGGCGATGAACTTGCCGACCGGAACCTGGCGCCGAAATTTGATGCGATCGAGCCTACGTCCGCGCAGTTCGTGCCACAGGCGGTCCCCCGCTTCCGTCGGCTCGCGTCGCATTGAGCGGGCGAAGCGACGTTTGGTGGGCGCAACGGGCTGATGCGGCATGGGGCGACGTTATCCAATCCTGGGGACGACCTCCAAGGAATCCTCAGATAAGGGCCGACGTTCGAGACCAACCAAAGGGGATGGCGCGGCGCCTCCCCTTCTCCCCTTGTGGGAGAAGGTGGCCTCGCGAAGCGAGGTCGGATGAGGGGTGCTCCAGCTTGGCACCGGCGGCGCTCCGTCCAACACCCCTCAACAGTCTCGGCGCTCCGCGCCGAGCCACCTTCTCCCACATGGGGAGAAGGAAGAAGCTGCCGCGCTACTCCGCCTCGGCCACCATCTGCCGGCCGCCCACCCAGTCGCGCCAGGCCCTCTCATCGCCGTGGAAGACGTTGAGGTCTATGCGGCCTCTTACGCCGTGCGACAGGCCGGAGCCGGAATATTGCCAGAACAGCCATTTGCGGTCGGGATAGACCTTTGACGGGTGCGCCGCCACGGCGCGCAGCCAGAACGGATAATCGAGGAAGGCGCCCCTGAGATTGTCACGGTAGAAGTCGGGCGCGGTGTAGATGATCGGCCGCTGGCCGTAGTGGCGCTCGAGCTTGTCCATGAACACCTGCATCTTTTCCAGCACCTTTTGCCGCGATGGGCGGCGCTTGCAGCTGGAGTCGCCGTTCCACTCGACGTCGATCACCGGCGGCAGCGCACCCTCGACCCGCGGCACGTTGCGGATGAACCAATCGGCCTGCTCGCCGGCGGTGCGGCACCAATAGAAGAAGTGATAGGCGCCGCGCTTGAGGCCGGCGGCGTCGGCACTGCGCCAGTTTCTGGTGAACATCGGGTCGAGATGGTCGCCCCCGTCGGTGGCCTTGATGTAGGCGAAATTGGCGCCCTGGGCACGCAGCTTTCCCCAGTTCACATTGCCCTGCCAGCGCGAAACGTCGACGCCGTGGACGGCGAGACGCCTCGGCGAGGATGCCTTGCCGAAATTGATCGGCTTGGCATCGCGAAAACCATAGCGCGTGACCGGTTCGGCAAGCATTGCTGGTGCCGCGCGTGTCAGCCGCTTCGGCGGCGACATCAGCGCGATCACCTCGGCCGGCGGTTCGACGTCCTGATCGGGTACGTCCATCGCGACCGGCTGTTCGTCCTGCTCCTGTTCGGCAAAAGCGGGCGCAGCATCGATTTTCGCCGCAGAGGCGATCGGCGCGGGCGGTCGCACAACCGAGCTGGTGGTCTCGCTGGACGGCACTTGCAGTGCATCGACGCCGGAGGTCGACGTGCAGCCGGCAAGGCACAGCGCTGCGATCGAAAAGATGACGACGCCTGATAACCGCATCTGGACCTGTACGCAAAACACAACAGACCGAAGGCAGGACAACGCCGCCGGACAAACCAAGCTGGATTCCTAACAAGAAACTACCAACAAAGTTTGAATCGAATTGTTAGGGCTTTGCGGCGGGACGTTGGCCGGGCGGAGGTGCGCTGTCCCTCCAATGTTCGGCCACGTCGCTGCCTCGGCTTGACAACGCACGGCATGAGATTAGTCTCCACTAATCTTACGGTGTAAGGCACCACGTGGAGGACGTCATGCAGCCCGCCGCCCTGTCAGAATTGCAGCCCGTAGTCCCGCCGGAGCCATGCTCGCCCGCCATCGGGGTCGACGAGATACCTCGCAACCTCAGCCGCGCCATCGAACGCGCCGAGGTCAATGCGTGGCTCGATCTCTATCGCGCCGCCCCGGCAGACTTTGCCGCAAAGCAAGGCCTTGCCATCGCCGAAGATGGCGATCTCGTCTGGACCACCTGCACGACGATCCCGTTCATCCATTTCAACTGTGTCAAAAATTTCGGCGTCGAGAGCGCGGCCACCGAGAGCCGGCTCGACGCACTTCTGGCGCATTATCGCGACGCCGGCATTCTGCGGCCCTGGTTCTACACCAATCCACACACCGAGCCCGCGACGCTCAGCTGCTGGCTCGAGGCGCGCGGCCTGCAACGTCAGGGCGGCTGGGAACGCATCTTTCGCGACGCGACGCCATTGCCCGCTGAGCCGCTTTTCCCGACGGAGGATGTCTCGGTCGAGCGGGTGACGCCGGCAACGGCAAGGGAATGGGCTGGGTTCATCGACAGCCAATATCGGTTGCCGACCTCACCGTGGTTGCTGGCGCTGGCCGGCCGGCGCGGCTGGCATCATTACATGCTGCGGCGGGAAGACGCGGTGGCGGCGGTGCGCTCGATGTTCATCGGCGCCGACGGCATGGCCTGGAGCGGCATCGACGCGCCGGTGCCCGGCATCATGGCGCCGAGCTTCGACCTCGATGCAATGCTCGGCGAAGCGATGGTGCGCGACGGACTTGCGGCCGGTGCAAAACTGTTCGTGGCCGATATCGAGGCGCCGCGAGCCGAACGTGAGGGGCCAGCCTACCGCAACTATGCACGCCTCGGCTTCAAGCTTGCCTATTTCCGCAGCCATTACAGCTATTTGCCGGCAAATTCCGGCTGACCGCTTCAAGACCCTAGCTGCACAACCACAGCTTGTGACAGGTCGTGGCCATGAGGTGGGCCGGCGGTACAAAGCGATCGTTGACCGGCGCATCATCGTCTACCCGGCGGACCTTTTCTTCGAGCAACGTGCGAAGTTGTGCCGGTTGCACGCGGTCGCGCTCCATTACCAGCTTGATCATCGGATCGCTCAAGAGTTCATCCAGGGTGTTGATGCTGTCGTTCATCCGTCGCCTCCTCGACTGCCTGCCCGCATGCCAATAGATAGGCAGCAATGATGGCCCGCCAATGACGCTTTGCCGGCTATCTCGTGTCGCTTTGGATTAAATTTTGTCCAGATTTCACCTCAAGCCGGAGGTGGCGCGCCTTCATATTGCGGCAGGCCGTCATCGATCTGCACCCAGGGCTGCTTCGAGGCGGTCCAGATATGCATCTCAGGCCTGAACACCGAGGGATCATCGAGGGAGCCGGTGGTGATGCCGATGATGCCGGCGGAATCGCGTCGGGAAAACATCGTCGTGCCGCAGCGGGGACAAAAGCCGCGCTTGAGATCGGGCGAGGAATTCACCGTCGCCAGCGGTCCGTCGACCGTCACATCGTCGATGCGGAACAGCACGCGCGCGTTAAAGGCGGCACCCAGCGCCTTCTGGCACAACCGGCAATGGCAGACGCGCTCATTGATCGGTGCCGCCTCGGCGCGGTAGCGCACCGCGCCGCACAAACACCCGCCCTGATATCTTGCCATCACCCGCGTCCCTGCCCTGTGAGGATAGGCGGCATACCTATCGATAGGCGTGGCAGCGTCAATTGAAAAGCTTTGATGGCGCCATCTATAGCTGTGATGCGGCCGATCCACGATTGGCCGATGCGCCGGGCCAAGGCCCCATGGGCGAAATGCCGGCCATCTCGCGGAAGACGGCCGGCAGACAATTGACTGGGCGTCAGTTCGTTTCGTTGACGACCTCGTCCCAGGTCTTGACCTTGGTCTGGCCATTGAGGAACGGCAGCGCGGCAGCTGTCAGTTCCGGCGCGAAGAACACGTCGTAGTGGGTGCGGTTCGGCAGGATCGCCAGGCGGTTCTGCGACAGGTTCTCGCGCATCCAGCCGGCGTCCTTCAACCCGCCGCCGAGCATCTGATAGAACTTGATCTCGTGCTCGGGCCGGTACATATCGCTGTCGCCGAACACCAGCATCACCGGCATTTTCAGCTTCGGCACGTCGGCCGAATAGTCGTAGTCCTTGCGCATATAGGCGCCGAGCTGGTCGAGCAGTTTCGGAAAATCCTCCGGATGCGGCGCAACCGCGACGTAGGACTTGTACATCGGCGTGTCCTTCATCATGTCGGCCATCGCCGCGCCGACTTGTGCCTGCTGGCCACGCATTTCGGCGTAGAAGCCGTCCGCGGCGTAGCCGGTCGAGACCAGCACCAGGCGGCGCACCGCTTCAGGCTGCTGGACGGCCATGCGGAAGGCGACGCCGCCACCCAGCGAATAACCCATCACGTCGACCTTGTCGTAGCCGAGTGCCTTGACGATTGCCGCCATGTCGTCGCCCATCGCCTCCAGGCTGAGCGGCCGGTCGCCGAGCGCGGTGCGGCCATGGCCCTGCAGGTCGACCCCGATGACGGTGCGGTTCTCGGTAAGCTTCGGCAGGATCGGCGCGAACATGTCGGTCGTGCCGAGACCGCCATGCAGCAGAAGCAGCGGCTCGCCCTTGCCATAGACGGCGTAATAATAGTTCAGGCCGTTGATCGGCAGCAGGCCGGATTTTTCCGGCGTCGGCAGTGTTGCGGTTGCGGTCGTCATGGCGGGCTTGGCCTCCTCTGCGTTGATGGTGCCCGGCGCGGCAAATAGCGCGGCGGCCGAGGCGAAAATGGCGAAAAATACCGATCTGGACATCAGTCTCCCTCTCTCGTTTGCATCAAAGTCGGTTTGCGACCTCCTCAAGCTGTTCGGCGCACTGGCCCCAGCCCTCGTGAAAACCCATTTTCTCGTGCTGTTCGCGGTCGGCGACCGACCAATGCGCGACGCGGGCAATGTAGCGGGTCTTGCCCTCGCCCTCGTCCTCGAAGGTCAGCACGACCGTCATGAACGGCTTTTCGGACGGCTCCCACGCCTTCGTATAGGCATCGGTGAAGACGAGCTTTTTGCCCGGTACGACTTCGAGGAAGATGCCTGGATTCGGGAACTCCTTGCCGTCGGGATCGGCCATGACGACAAGGGTGGAGCCACCGGTCCGCACATCCATTTCGGCGCGCGGCGTCATCCACGGCTTCGGCGAGAACCATTGCGTCAACAGCTTTGGCTCGGTCCAGCAGCGATAGACGTTCTCGTGCGGCGCATCGATGATGCGGGCGAGAACCAGCTCGCGATCGGAGTTGGGGGCGATGTCGAGCTTGGTGGTCATGATGTTTCCTCACATGTCGGTTTTGGCTTCCGTGTCTAGGACGAACCGACAAGACGCAAGCCGACACGGTCCGCGAAAAAATCCGCGGGACAGGAGATTCGAACGACGGAAATAAGTGGCTTCAGTGGCGCTTGGCTTGCACCAGATAGGCGTCGATCTCGGTCTCGCCGAGCCACTTGGCCGCTTCCAGCCGATGCAACCCTTCGACCAGGATATGGCGCTTGCCGTCATGGCGCACTTGGATCGGCATCTTCATGCCGTTTTCCAGAATGTCCTCGGCCAGATGGCGGACGGTCTCGGGATGCAACGTCTTCTTGCGCGCCGTCGGCACGTAGATATCGTTGACCCTGACCTTTTGCACTCTCAGCATATCGGCTCCCGTGGCGGACAACGCCGCCCTTTGTGAGATAGTCTGTTTGTCAGGCAAGGCCAAGGGAGCAGCCCGGCAATGGCTGGCCCGATCGTTTCCAATTGACGCTTGGCCGGCGGATGGCCGAAATGGCGGCCTTCGACCTTAGCGGTGTCCATGAACCATCCGCCGACCGAGTTTCCCGATTTCGGACTGACGCCGGAGCAGCGACGCCAGGCGGTGCGCAGCCATTACTGGGAATGGCCCGGTATGGATGGCAGGCGCGGCGAAATCTGGTGCTACAGCGACCGTTTTTCCTATCGCCCCGGCGAGATGGTGGCGCTGCATGTCAGTTCGACGGCCGCCGGTTTCGGCATCGCAATCATCCGCGACGGCGGCGCGGAAACGACAATGTTCGAAAGGACCGGGATTGCGGCGCGCTGGCAAGATACGCCGGATCAATGTTCGGTCGAAGGCTGCGGCTGGCAAGCGTCGTTCGAGTTTCGCATCGGCGACGACTGGCCATCCGGCGCCTATCGCGTCACGCTTGAAGCGGACGGTCGCGACGGCAAGCCGATCCGCTGTCATCACCTTTTCATCGTCTCGCCGCAGCCCGGCAAGAAACCCGGCCGCGTGCTGCAGGTGGCTGCCACCAGCACCTGGCTCGCCTACAATACATGGGGCGGTTCCAACCATTACGAAGGCATCACCGGGCCAGGCCGGGACCAATATGCACGAATGGTGTCGACCCAACGGCCGTGGTGCCGCGGCTTCGTCGTGCTGCCCAGGGACGCGCCGCGCGTGCCGCTCGAAGTCGCCGTGCCGCCGAAAACCGTGCCGCGCTATCCGCATATGGAATGGGCCTTTGCTACCGGCCATTCGAAGAAATACGCCTCGTCCGGCTGGGCAAGCTACGACAGCCATTTCTTCCGCTTCGCCGAGCGTGCCGGCTACGCCGTCGATCTCGCCAGCCAGCACGATCTGCATTTTTCGCCCGACATTCTCGACGGCTATGACTGCGTCGTCTTGGTCGGCCACGACGAATATTGGACCTGGGAAATGCGCGATGCGGTCGACACCTATGTCGAGCGCGGCGGTCATGCGGCGCGCTTTGCCGGCAATTTCATGTGGCAGACCAGGCTGGAGGACGAAGGCCGCCGGCAGGTCTGTTACAAATACCGCGCTCGCGCCGAGGACCCGGCCTATCGCGGCGGCGATATAAGGCGCGCCACCAATTCCTGGGAAGCGCCGGAAATCGGCCGGCCGGGTGCGGCGACCTTCGGCCTCAACGCGACAAGAGGCGTCTATGCCGGCTGGGGCGGCTGCGCGCCGCGCGGCGTACGCGGCTTTCCGGTCTACCGGCCGGAGCATTGGGCGTTTGCCGGCACCGGCATCTACTATGGCGATCTGCTCGGCGCCGACAGCCATGTCTATGGCTACGAGGTCGACGGGCTCGATTTCGAGATCCGCGGCGGCCTGCCCTACCCCAAGCCCGACAGCGGTGCACCGGACGGGCTGCAAGTGCTGGCCGTCGGCATGGCGAGCCAGGTCGAGGAAAGCGCCGACATTGCGTTCGACGACCAGTTTCTCGGCGACGAGGACGGACGCTTCACCGCCGAGGCGCTGTTCGGCGAGGCAAGCGATGCCAACCTCGACAAGGTCAAACGCGGCAACGGCATGATCGTCAATTTCCCGCGCGGCAAAGGCGAGGTGTTTCACGCCGGAAGCTGCGAATGGGTTGCTGGCCTGCTAAGGCAGGATGCGATGGTCGAGCGCGTCACCAGAAATGTCCTCGACCGCTATCTTGGAAAGCCATGACATGTTGAAGTCTCCTGCCCCGGAAACTCGCGAAGCCTCGCATCTGTTTTATCTATCCAGCCTGCGCCGGCCGCTGATCGACCGCGCCGAAGGCATCTACATGTGGACGCAGGATGGCCGCCGCTTCATCGACGGATCGAGCGGTCCGATGGTTGCCAATATCGGCCACTCCAATCGCAACGTGCTCGACGCGATGAAAAGGCAGATGGACCGCGCCACCTTCGCCTACCGCCTGCATTTCGAGAACGAACCGGCCGAGGAGCTCGCGCGGCAGCTGGCCGCCAAACTCCCTGAAGGCATGGACCGCATCTTCTTTGTCTCCGGCGGCTCGGAAGCGATCGAATCCTGCATCAAGCTGGCGCGGCAATGGGCGGTCGCCACCGGCCAGCCCAGCCGTTGGAAGGTGATCTCGCGCTTTCCCTCCTATCATGGCGGCACGCTCGGCGCGCTCGCCGTTACCGGCGACGATGCGCTGTCCGAAACATTTGTGCCGATGATGCAGATGATGCCGACCGTGCCGGCGCCCATCGCCTGGCGCGACCGCGACAATCTTTCGATGGAACAGCGCGGCATCCGCTACGCCGACATGCTGGAGGAAAAGATCCTCGCCGAGGGACCGCAGAGCGTGCTCGCCTTCATCATGGAGCCAGTCGGCGGCGCTGCCACGGCAGCACTGGTGGCGCCGGACAGCTACTATCCGCGCATCCGCGAGATCTGCGATCGCTACGGCATCTTGCTCATCCATGACGAAGTGATGAGCGGTGCCGGCCGCACCGGAAAATTCCTCGGCGGCGACCACTGGAACTGCAAGCCCGACATTGTCGCGCTGTCGAAGGGGCTGGGCTCTGGCTACGCGCCGCTCGGCGCGCTGGCGGCACCGATGCGGCTGGTGCAGCCTTTGCTCGCATCGGGCGGCTTTCAGCACGGCCATACCTACGCCGGCAACCCGCTCGCCTGCGCCGCCGGGCTCGCCGTACTCGGCGAAATGGACCGCCTCGGCCTGATCGCCAACGCGGCTGACATGGGCGAGCTTTTGATGGACGAGCTGAAGGGATTGGCGAAGCGGTTTCCGTTCATCGCCGACATCCGCGGCAAGGGCCTACTCACCGGTGCCGAAATGGTCGCCGACCCAGAAACGCTCAGGCCGATCGAGCCGGCAAAGAAGGCCACCCAGCATCTGCTCGACCTCGCCTATGAGCGCGGCCTGATCATCTACGGACGCAAGGTCAAGGGCGGTGTCGACGGCGACAATTTCATGGTCGCCCCGCCGATGATCGTCACCGCCGCGCAGATCGGCGAGATCGTATCCATCATCGGCGACTCGCTCGAGGTGCTGGCCAGCGAGCTCGACCTGCCGGTCGAAGGTTGAGGCGACCATGGCACCGCGCAAAGTCATTATCACCTGTGCCGTCACCGGGTCGGTGCACACGCCATCGATGTCGCCACATCTGCCAGTGACGCCGGACCAGATCGCCGCAGACGCGATCGCCGCCGCCGAGGCCGGCGCTTCGATCCTGCATCTTCATGCCCGCGACCCCAAGGATGGGCGGCCGACCGCCGACCCCGAGGTGTTCATGCAGTTCCTGCCGCGCATCAAGCAGGCGACCGATGCGGTGATCAACATCACCACCGGCGGATCGTCGCTGATGACGCTCGACCAGCGGCTGGCCGCGCCGCTCAGGGCCGAGCCGGAAATGTGTTCGCTCAATATGGGTTCGATGAATTTTGCGCTGTTCCCGATGCTCGAGCGGCCGCGAGAATGGCAGCACGAATGGGAGCCGAAGCTGCTCGAGGCTACCCGTGACACGATCTTCAAGAACACCTTTGCCGATATGGAGACGGTGCTGGAAAAGCTTGGGCGCGGCTGTGGCACGCGTTTCGAATTCGAGTGCTACGATGTCGGCCACCTCTATTCGCTTGCGCATTTCCGCGACCGCGGGCTGGTGTCGGGACCATTGTTCATCCAATTCGTGTTCGGCATATTGGGTGGTATCGGCGCCGATCCAGAAAACCTGGTCCACATGAAGCGCATCGCCGACAAACTGTTCGGCGAGAGCTACCGGTTTTCGGTGCTGGCCGCCGGACGCCACCAGATGCCGATGATCTCGATTGCGGCGGCAATGGGCGGCAACGTCCGCGTCGGGCTGGAGGACAGCCTCTACGACGGGCGCCAGCTCGCCAAGTCCAATGCCGACCACGTCCGCCGTATCCGCAGCGTGCTGGAAGGGCTGTCGCTGGACGTCGCGACGCCGGCCGAGGCACGCGCCATGCTGGCGCTCAAGGGCGGCGACCGGGTGGCGTTCTGAGAGGAAGGCAATCTGAAATGTTTGGCTCCCGGCCCACCCCCCTCTGTCCTGCCCTCTTTACCACTACTTGGCATCTCCCCCTCAAGGGGGGAGATTGGCAGCTTCGCCGTCCTGCCCCTTTTTCAGCGTTGGAGATTGGCGAACGCGGAGGTGATCCGATCTCCCCCCTTGAGGGGGAGATGCCAAGTAGTCGTAAAGAGGGCAGGCCAGAGGGGGGTGCCTTGGCATCGTACCTCCAGTGACTGTCGCTTTGCCCGAGATCAACATCCGGCCCGGGACCGTCGAGGACGTCGAAACCATCCACGCCGCACTCCTACGGCTCGGCGCGCATGTCGGCGCACATCAGGAGATCACCTCGACAGCTCAGGATCTCCGCACCTATGGCTTTGGCGAAAAGCCTGCCTTCTCGACCTTGATCGCCGAAGTCGGTGGCGAATTTGCCGGGCTTTGCCTGTATTTTCCGATCTTCTCGACATGGATGGGACGGCCCGGCGTCTATGTGCAGGACCTCTATGTCGAGGACCGTTTTCGTGGCCGCAGGATCGGCGAGCGCCTGCTGCGCCGGGTGGCGGCGCAGTGCCGGAAGGCAGGCGGCGTCTATCTCAGGCTGTCCGTCGACACCGACAACAAGACCGCCAAGGCTTTTTACGAACGGTTAGGCATTGGCTGGTCGAGCTACGAGCAGGTGCAGAAGATCGTCGGCGACGCCTTTTTCGCCTTTGCCGATGCACCGGAGGAGCCAACATGAAAGCCTTCTATGCCGAAGAACAGAAGCGCCACGACCCGAAGGCGTTCCTCTCAAGCGGCGCGCCGCAGCCCAATCCGGAAAAGCCGGAACGGGTCGAGCGATTGTTAGCCGGCACCAAGGCTGCCGGCTGCACGATCGAACGGCCGCGGGATCACGAGCTCGGCCCGATTGCGGCGGTGCATACGCCGGAATATCTCGATTTTCTCCAGCATATCTTCGCGCGCTGGCAGCGCATCGAGGGCGCCTCGGCCGAGGTCATCCCCAATATTCATCCGATCGCGCGGAACGGCTCCTATCCGGCCTCGGCGGTCGGCCAGGCCGGCTACCACATGGCCGACACCGCCTGCCCGATCTCCAGCGAGACGTGGCAGAGCGCGCTTTGGAGCGCCTGGAGCGCGGTTGAAACCGCCGAGGCGGTGATGTCGGGAGCGCCGGCCGCCTATGCGCTGTGCCGGCCGCCCGGCCATCACGCCTTTGCCGATGTCGCCGGCGGCTTCTGCTTCATCAACAATTCGGCGGTCGCTGCACAGGTTCTGCGCAAGCAGGCGGCGCGGGTGGCGATCCTCGATGTCGACCTGCACCACGGCAACGGCACGCAAGGCATCTTCTATGCCCGGCCGGACGTGCTCACCGTGTCGCTGCATGCCGACCCGGTGCGCTTCTACCCGTTTTTCTGGGGCTATGGCGACGAGCGCGGCGAAGGCGCCGGCCTCGGCTACAATCTCAACCTGCCGCTGCCGCGCAAATCCGGCGATGCAGCGTTCCTCGAAGCGCTGGAGGCATCGTTCCAGCGCATCAACGCCTTCTCGCCCGATGCGCTTGTGGTGGCGCTGGGGCTAGATGCCTTCGAAGGCGATCCGTTCGGCGGGCTGTCGGTGAGCACGCCTGGTTTTTCGCGCATTGGCGAGGTGATCGCCGGGCTCGGCCTGCCAACGGTCATCGTCCAGGAAGGCGGCTATCTCTGCGACGAGCTCGGCGACAATCTCACCGCCTTCCTCACCGGTTTTGGCGGCGCCCACAAGCGATGATCCGCCCGCGAGGGCCGCTCAGGATCGTTCCTGCCTCAGCATGGCGACAACGCGGTGCACGCTCTCCAGCGTCTCGTCGATTTCGGCTGAAGTGTTGTAATGAGCGATGCCGATGCGCACCACCCCCTGCTCGGCCGGAATGCCGAGCTGGTGGACGATCTCCCAGGCGTAGTTGTGGCCGGACCACAGGAAGATGTTTTCGGCATTCATCTGCCGCACGATCGTCTCCGGCACGATGCCTTCGACAGTGAACGACACCGTCGGCACACGCTCATTGATCCGCTTCGGATCGGTGATGCCGTGGATGGTCAGGCCGGCAATATCCGACAGACCGTCGATCAGCTGTTGCGCCAGCGGGTTCTCGTAAGCGATTGAAACTTCGAAGGCCTTGGCGATTTTCAGCCGACGCGATCCTTGCGCGCCGGCTGCCGCGCCCAACTCGGCAAAATAATCGACAGCCGCCGACAGGCCGGCCATCAATTCAATTTGCGGCGTGCCGAGCTCGAAGCGCTCCGGCAAGGCATTGGACGAGCAACGGCATTTATACGGCTTAAGCGCATCGATAACGTCCAGCCTGCCCCACAAAATTCCCATATGAGGGCCGAAGAACTTGTAAGCCGAGCAGATCAGGAAATCGCAGCCGAGGTTTTGGACGTCGATCAGGCCATGCGGCGCGAACTGGACGGCATCGACGTAGACCAACGCACCAGCCCGCCTGGCGATGCCGGTCAACGCCTTCACCCGGTTGATCGACCCGGTGAGATTGCTGGCGTAGTTGAGCGCGACGAGCCGCGTCCTCTCGGAAAGCAGCGCGGCGAGCGCCGCCTCCTCGATCTGCCAGCTCTGCTGGTCGAAAGGCAGCCAGCGCACGACAAGGCCAAGGTCTTCGGCCAGTTGCAGCCAGGGTGAGACGTTGCCCTCATGGTCCATGCGGGTGAGGATGATCTCGTCCCCGGGCTTCATCGTGCGGCCGAGCGTTCGCGACATGTGGTAGGTCAATGTCGTCATGTTGGCACCGATGATAATTTCCTGCGGGCTCGCAGCGCCGAGAAAATCCGCCATCGCCAGATGGGCCTCGTCCCCGATGTCTTGTGCTGCAACGGTGGTCTCGAAGAAGCCGCCGAGGTTGGCATTCGTGGTCAGCAAGCAACGCGATACTGCGTCCCCCACCGACTGCGGCACCTGCGTGCCGGCAGGATTGTCGAGATAGATGCGCCGGCGGCCCTTGTCGGTCAGCGACAAGGCCGGAAATTTCGCGCGCACCGCGTCGCTCCGGAAGTCCATGGCTGTTCCCCTCTCCTTATGACGATCGGACAACCGCGTCCCGACGCATCAAGGGCACGGATTGCCGACGCGCTGGTGGATCGCATCAACGGCTTTCTGCATGTCCTCGGTCCAGACCACGTCGGCGGAAGAGAGCGCCATTTCGAGTTGCGAAATGGTGGTGGCGCCGATGATGTTCGAGGTGACCAAGGGCCGGTTCGAGACATAGGCATTGGCAAAAAGCGCCGGCTCCATGCCGAAGGTGCGCGCCAACCGGTTGTATTCGAGCTGCACGTCGGCAGCATTGGGAGTCTCGTAGCGCTGGCCGCGGTTGAACAACTGCGAGCGCGAGCCCTGCGGCCGCGCGCCATGATCGTATTTGCCGGTCAAATAGCCTTGCGCCAGCGGCGAATAGGCAAGCAGCGACACCTGCTCGCGCTCGCAGACTTCGGCAAGGTTCACCTCGAAGGTGCGATTGACGAAATTGTAGGCGTTCTGCAGCGAGGCGACGCGCGGGCCGAGGCCCTTGTCGGCTTCGGCGATGAAACGCATGACTCCCCAGGAATTCTCGTTCGACAGGCCGAAATGGCGGATCTTGCCGGCCTTCACCAGTTCATCGAATACGGCAAGCGTCTCGGCGATCGGCGTCTCGCGTTCCGGCACGCCGGCGGCATCGGAGCGTCGCGGTACGGCGCCGATGCGGTTCGGATTGGCGCCCCACGGCACGTCGCGTTCCGGCCAATGGATCTGATAGAGGTCGATGTAATCGGTGTTGAGCCTGGCGAGTGACTTATCGATAGCGTCGAAGATATCGGCGCGCACCAGCTTAGACGGGCGGTCGCCGCGAAACCAACTGTTGGCGGTGCGACCAACTACCTTCGAGGCGATGATCACCTGGTCGCGATTGCGCTTCTCCTTCATCCAATTGCCGATGATTGTCTCGGTACGGCCTTGTGTCTCCGCCTTGGGCGGGATCGGATAGAGTTCGGCGGTGTCGATGAAATTGACGCCGCGAGCAAACGCCAGATCCATCTGGGCGTGACCGTCCGCCTCGGTGTTCTGCTGGCCCCAGGTCATCGATCCGAGGCAGATTTGCGACACGAAAAGATCGGTCTGGCCGAGACGGCGTTTGTGCATGGAGTTTCTCCGGTGGGAATTTTTGCGCGGCTGCGCGAGGAGGAAACAACAGCATACAGGAAAGCGCCGCCCGCTTCCAAGCCCACCGCCGGCAGGCCAGGCGACTTTCCCAGGACGCCGGCGAACGGGGTTTATCCCCGCGGCCAATAAAAAGCCGGACCGCATTTTCACGCAGTCCGGAATTTCGCCAGGAATGGCGAAGAAAAACCGGCCAAGTGCCGGCACTGACTCCTACGGTCGAAGCGCCACAGAAGTTTCGCCGGAACAGCCGAATTATGTCAAAAAAGATCGGGGCAGCATGGCTGCCATGCGGATGCTGCACTGCACAATTGTCATGATCTGCCTATATTGGAGGCCGTGGAGGTTCAATAAAGGGGCTTGAATCATGGGATTCTTAACTGAAATGTTCGCCCGTCCGCGTCCGCGGGAACAGCTGCGTTATCGCGCGGCACTGGCGCTACTCCATTCGATGAGCAATGCCGATCGCACCGATATCGGCGTCAAGCCGGCCGATTTCCCGCGCATCGCCCGGGAAATGTCCCTACGCTAAACAGCGCGCCGTGAGATATCTCGCCGCAGCGGGATATCTCGCGAGCGGATCTCAACGCAATCCGAGGAAGATCGACTTGCCCAATGGCACGCCGTTGTGGCGCAGGATGTCGTAGGCGGTGGTCAGGTGGAAATAGAAATTGGGCATGGCGGCGTGCAACAGATACTGCATCCCCGGCATCGAAACCTCTCGTCCCGCAAGCCTCAGTTCGACCACCCTGTAATCTGAACCGTCGAATTCGGCCGCCGAAAATGTCGCGAGATAGTCGAGCGTCTTGGTGAGGCGTGCCTGCAGATCGGCGAAGCTCGCCTCATTGTCCTCGTATTTTGGCACCTCGCGGCCGGCAAGCCGTGACGGCGCGCCCTTGGCGTGATCGGTGGCGATCTGCACCTGCCTGGTCAGCGCAAACATATCCGGCGCCAGCCTCGCCGTCAGATACACCTGCGGATCGATCTTGCGATCAGCCGCATTTTGCTCGGCAATGTTCAGCACATTGGCTAGTGCCTTCAGCCTCGCCGAAAATACCGGCACGGATGCTTCATACATTGATATGGTCACAAGAAATCTCCACGCGGCCCGACTGCCCACGGCGAGAGGTAGCGCTTTCGCAGGCGATTGTTCAAGCGTCACCACGCCGCCGCAATCGATATGATAGGATTTTTCATCGAGTGGAGGTTCCCGATGAGACGCGCACTTTTTGCAGCGACCGCTTCTGTCTCTCTTGCCATTGCCGGCCAATCGGCGCTCGCCGCAGACGCGCCTTATATCGACGACAGGTCGAATGCCGAAGCGGTCATCCGGTCGCTTTATAGTGCCATCAGCCGGCACGAATTCGCGCGCGCCTGGGACTATTTCGGCGACACCAAGCCGGCCAAGGATTTCAATTCCTTCGTCAAAGGCTATGACGGCACGGACACGGTCGAAGTCAAAACCGGTGGCGTATCCGAAGACGGGGCTGCCGGCAGCATCTACTACAGCGTTCCGGTCGCCATCCGGGCGACGGCCAAGGACGGCAGCGAGAATGTCTTTGCCGGCTGCTATACGCTGCGCCAGATCAACGCCTCGATCCAGGAACCGCCATTTCGCGCAATCTTCATCGACAAGGGTGCGCTGAAACCCTCAAAGGCCGATTTCGAAGATGCCGTGCCGGCAAGCTGCGGCGAAGGACCGCCGCCGCCGAAGAAGGACGCAGCGCTTGAGCAGGCCAACAAGGCGTTTGCCGCGACTTATGGCGACCAGTGCGACAAGGACATGCCCGGCGGCGATCCGCGAGGAGAGCCGGACGCCTACTCGCTCCGCTACAAGGATGCGGGGGCGGCCGAAAACGAGCCCGAACGCGAGACACGGCTGTTTCGCTTTTTCTGCTCGATGGCCGCCTACAATGAGAGCGCAGTCTATTACATCTACGACGACGTATCGGGCGTCCGGCAATTACAATTCGCGTCACCGGAACTCGATATTCGCTATGAGAACAACAATAGCGAAGGCAAGGTCGAGGGCATCAACATCATCGGCTTCCAGACTGACGACCAGTTGGTCAACTCCGAATATGACGAGGCCACCAAAACGATTTCATCCTTGAACAAGTGGCGCGGCGTCGGCGACGCCTCGTCGGCCGGCACCTACCTGTTTCGCCACGGCAATTTCTCGCTGGTGCAGTATGAGGTCGATGCCTCTTATGACGGCGAGATCAACCCGCAGACCGTGCTCGACTACAACACCGCGCCCTAAGGGACCTTCGATAACATCCAGTTGAGTGTGCCCCGCCAGTCGGTCATGCGGATCGGCGTGCCATGTGTGCCGGTCTCGAAGCGGACAAAGCGGGTCGGGTAGGCTTTCGATTTGCCCAGAATCGATCGGAAGAAGGCTTCCTGTTTCTCGATTGGAAACACCGGGTCCTTGCTGCCCTGGCCGAAGAAGACCGGCACACGGCGCTTGAATGCGGAGCTTGAGAAGAAACTCTCGTCCCATAACGAGCCGAGCAGCAGCAGCCCGTCAATGCGCCCGCCGGAGTCCTTGCGGCCTGCCAGCTTCCAGCACAACGCGCCGCCCATAGAGCCGCAGGCGACGAAGATTTTTGCGCGCGGCGACTGTTCGGCATAGTGGCCGATCAATGCGGCGATCTGGGCGGCACCGGTGTCGCCGAAATCGGAAAAATCCGGCGACAGATAGAGGCCGCCATTACCGGCCATCAGGTTCTTGATGCGGTTGAAATTGCCGCCGAAAGTGAAATCGTCAGCACCCTGGTTACGGCTACCGCCCTGCCCGTGCAGATAGAGCACGATGATGCTGGCGCCCCCGGTCTTGCCGACGGCGATGTGGCGGACATCGCCGGCATCGGTCTTCAGCAACAAATCCTGCTGCACCTTGCGCACACCGGTATCGGTGTATTGCGCATGCACCCGGCGCTCAGGCACTTCGTCGCGGGCGTTGATATCGCGCAGCTCACGATAATCGATGACCGTATACGCGCCGCTGTTTTCGGATGAGAGCATGACCGGATAGGCGAAGAGATCGTCCTTGAAGGGTTTGAGTTCGAGAGCGTTGGCGTAAGTGGCACAAAAGAGCGACCAAAGAATCGCGATCAGAAGGGCCGGGAGGCCGGAGGGGGGTAAGCGGAACCGGAGGCAGGAACGAAAGGCCATCCCGCAGCCATGCGTTTTTCGGCTTCGGTTTGTCAATCCTGCAGCACGCCGCCGGCGCTTTCCAGCGCCTCGCGCGTGTCGACATCGACGGCTGCCCCTTCGCCGATCTCGACATCGATGACGTCGAGCCCTTCGGCCTCGACCAGATGGCGGGCACCGGTATCGCCTTCGAGGTGAGCGATCGCGGCGAACAGCGAGCGCGGCAGCAGCACCGGGTTGCCGCGCCGGCCATCATGAGCGGCGCGCACCACCGATCGCCCTTCGGACTTGCGGAACGCCTCGATCAGCCTGTCGAGGTCGGCCGAGGCGACGCCGGGCATATCGCCGAGGACAATCATGGCGCCGGCGGCGTCGCCGGAAATCTTGGCGATGCCGGCCTTCAGCGACGAAGACAGACCCTCGCCGAAATCCGGATTGTCGGCGAAGATCACATCGAGGCCAGACAGTGCATCGCGCACGCGCTCGCGCTGGTGGCCAGTGACGACGATGGTGGCCGCGGCTTTCGAACCGACCGCGCGTTCGGCAGTGCGACGGACCAGCGGCTTGCCGTCGAAGAGCGCCAAGAGCTTGTTCGGCCCGCCCATGCGGCTGGAGCGGCCGGCGGCCAGAAGCACGATCTCGACCTTTGGTTCGGCTTTGGCCGGCAATGGCTCGCGCGGCTGCGGCCGCGTCGGAATTTCCATCAACAGCCCGCCGACGCCCATGCCGGCAATATCCCTGGCGGTCACGTCGAGACCGGCGATCAGCCGGTCAAGCACCCGATCGAAGCCGTTCTCCTTGGGACTGCGGGCGCAGCCCGGCGCACCGATGATGCGCTTGCCGCCTAGAGTGCCTAGCACCAGTAGATTGCCGGGATCGACCGGCATGCCGGCGCGGATCAGAGTGCCGCCTGCCTTTTCGATGGCAGCGGGAACGACGTCGCCGAAATCGGCCATCGCCGAGGCGCCGAAGATAACCACCATATCGTTGTCGCGGATCAGCGAGGCCGCAGCGTCGGCGACGGGGATAATTTCATGCGGGGTTCGACGCTCCGCCGTCAGCCTGCCGCCCGAACGCGCCAGGCGCGCTTCGGTGACGCGCAGCGTCTTGTCGAGCACTCTGGGTTTGATGCCGGGCAGCACCGTCTGGATGACGCCGACGCGCACCGGCTGATAGGCGTTGACCGCAAATATCTCGCCGCCGGCGCAGATCCTTGCCACGGCATCGACCAAAGCGGAGGCGACCGCAAATGGGATGATCTTCACCGTTGCTACCATCTGACCTTTTTCGACCGGCGCATGCTGCGCCAGCGTGGCGATGGTGATCGTCGGATCGACGGCGTTGATGGCGTCGATCATCGCCGCGTCGACGGTGAACATGCCGGCAGCCTGCGCGTGGAGGTTGACCCTACCTGTCGCGGCGGGCCTCGCCTCGATGTTGCGATGGATCATGGATGCGGCGATCTTTTCGGCAGCGACGTCCTCGCTGAGATCATCGGGCGCCAACACCGCCGCTACGACCTCGGAAACGCCAGCGGCCTTCAACAGGGACACATCCCCGGCGCTTAGCCTGTGCGCCTTGCGGAAGCGGCGCTCTCCGACCGTGGTGGCGTGCGCAAGCACTGCCCCTTCGGCCGTATCGATCGCAACGGGACCAAATTTCACGCGACCGCGCCTTTGGATTCGAGACCACGGGAGCGAAAGGCGTGGATCGCTTGCGCCAACACCGCGACGGCGATCTCGGCCGGGCTGGCAGCCCCAATGTCGAGGCCGATCGGGGCATGAATGCGGGCGATCTGGTCGGCGGTCGCTCCCGAAGCCAGCAGGCGTTCCACACGTTTGGCGTGGGTCTTGCGGCTGCCGAGCGCGCCGACATAAAAGCAGCCGGCGTCGAGCGCCGCCTTCAGCGCGAAATCGTCGATCTTCGGATCATGAGTGAGGGCAGCCAGCGCCGTATAGCCGTCGAGCGGCTGGCGATTCAGCACATCCTCCGGCCATTCGGCATGTAGCGCGATATCGGGAAAGCGGTCGGACGTGGCAAACGCCGTGCGCGGGTCGATGATCTCTACGGGATAGCCGGCGATCCTGGCCATCGGTGCCAGCGCCTGGCTGATGTGGACGGCGCCGATCACTACCAGGCGCGGCTGCGGCAGATGTGCGTTGAGGAAGAAGGTCCGTCCCTCAGCTTCGACCGAACCGGAATTGCCCGTGCGAAATGCCTTGGCGACGGCCGCCCCGAGTTCGCCGGCAACCTGGTCGCTCTCGCGCACGATACGGTCGCGGCCGTCGCCAAGATCGGTTACCAAAATCGCCGCGCGGCGGGCACGACGTTCGGCGTTGAGTGTCTTCAGCGCGTAAGGATCCATCGAGAATCAGCCCAATCTTTCAACATAGACCTTGATGCGGCCGCCGCAGGACAGGCCGACTTGCCAGGCGGTCTCGTCTGCGACGCCGAATTCGAGCATTTTGGCCTTGCCGCTATCGATAACCTCGACCGCCTCGGTGACTACGGCGCCTTCGACGCAGCCGCCCGAGACGGAGCCGTGGAAATTGCCTTCGGCGTCGATGACCAGGTGGCTGCCGACCGGGCGCGGCGCCGAGCCCCAGGTCTCGACCACGGTGGCAATGGCGACATCCTTGCCGTCCTTCATCCAGCCCTCCGCGATGATCAGCGGGTCGCGAGCCTCATCGAGATAGATACTGTGTTCCATGATTTCTCCCTGGCAGACATGTGGTTATGCGACGCGCTTCACGCCAGCCTCGATCCACCGCCGCGGGTTGACCGAACGCATAAAAACAACACGGTCGCCAGCGACCGGTCCGCCACACAATCCGCACGGGTCAACCGGATCGAGCGTCTCGTCGATCGTCCGCGGCGCCGGACGCGGTTTTCAACTCGGTCATTCTGTCTCCGCGGGCGCGGCCATCTAAAAGCCTCTACAGAGCGTGATAGCCGCGGTTGTGATAAATCAGCGGCCGCAAATTATCGCCGACGCGCAAACCTGTCACCTTGCCAAAAAGCACACGGTGGGTGGCCAGATCCTTGGTGTCGATCAGCTCGCAGTCGAAGACGGCGAGCGCGCCCTTCAACGTCGGCGCACCGGTCGAGATCACATCCCATTCGGCCAACGCGAAACGCTCCTCGACCGGCAGGCCGGTGATGCCGGAAAAGCCGATCGACAGCGGCTCCTGATCCGAAGCCAGCGTGTTCAGGGCAAATTTGCCGTTTTCCACGAACGGCTCGTTCTTGGGATTTTCACGATTGAGGCAAACCAGGATGGTTGGCGGCGTGTCCGACACCGAGCAGGCCGCGATCACCGTCGCGCCGCGCCTGCCGGCAGGGCCATCGGTGGTGACTACATGCACATGGCCAGCAAAATGGGCCATCGCGTCGCGGTAGGCCTGCGGCCCGATGTCATTCTTCTTCAGCACCGATGATTTTCCACTAGTCAGAACCAACCGTTATATATGGGGGGATATTGCAGGCCACAAGCGAAGTGCTTGACCTATATCCCGAATTCGCGTGTTGCGCCAAAGCTGGCCAGCCTTTAGGTCTTGACGGCATTGGCGCCGGCAACCACGCGACCGGCGTGGAGGAATTCTTCGCTCGCATGCGACCTTGGACAACCACGATAGCGGTGCTGGCCTGGCTCTCGGTCGCCTGCAGTGCAAATGCCGAGACGCTGCTGGTCGGCGTCGCGGCACCTTTGTCGGGGCCGTCGGCGATCCTCGGCAAACAGATCGAGGCCGGCGCGACAATGGCGGCTGAAGCGAACGATGCCGAAATCAAGACGATCGATGACGCCTGCACGGCCGACGGTGGCGCCGCCGCCGCGCGGGAGTTCACCGCGGCCAAGGTCAACGTCGTCATCGGGTTTTTGTGCACCGACGCAATCGAGGCGGCTCTGCCGATCCTCAAGGATGCCGGCATACCGGTGATCACCGTCGGCGTTCGCACGGAAAGCCTGACCGACCGGCGCGCCAAGACCGGATGGCCGATCTATCGTCTCGGGCCGCGCGGCGACGACGAGCGCAATGCCGTCGCTGCCATCCTCACCCGCCTATGGCAGACCGAGCTGTTCGCCATAGTCGACGACGGCACGATCTATGGCCGCGAAATGGCCGAGACGTTTCGGGCAGCCGCCGAGCAAGCGGCTCTGAAGCCGGTGTTCGTCGACACGTTCCGGCCGCAGCTCGACAACCAGATCGGCCTGATCGGCCGGCTGAAGAAAGCCGGCGCAACGCATGTCTTTGCCGGCGGCGACGGCGATGATATCGCCATTATGGGCCGGGATGCTGGCCAGCTAAATACCGGCATGGTGTTTGCCGGCGGCGAAGCGTTGCGCGCGCCGCTCGGTGACGTGCCTTATGCCGTCGGCACGCTGATGATCGCGCCGCCCGAATGGGCCGATGTCGCCGACCCCAAGGTGTTGCAGAGCTTTGCCGGACAAAATATCGTGCCGGAAGGTTACACGCTTCCCGCCTATGCCGCGGTCGAGATCGCCAAGGCGGCTTCAGCATTGCCGCAAAGCTCCGGCGAGAGGCTAGCCAACGTGCTGACCGCGCATGACTTCACCACGGCGATCGGACCGATCCGCTTTGACGAAAAAGGTGACCTGACGCAAAATCCTTATCGAGCCTACCGTTTCGACGGCGGCCGTTTCGTGCCGGCGGAGAGCCAATGATGTCCAGCACGGGGATGTTCCGTACGGGTCCGCGCAATCTCATCACCGACGTCGCCGGCCTGCGTGTCGGCAATGCGGCGAATGCGAAGCTGAAATCCGGTGTGACCACCGTCATCTGCGACGAACCGGCCGTGGCCGGCGTGCAAATCCTGGGCGGTGCGCCAGGCACCCGCGAAACCGACCTGCTCGAGCCGCACAATTCGATCCACGCCATCCATGCCGTGGTGCTTTCCGGCGGTTCGGCCTTTGGCCTCGACGCCGCGTCGGGGGTGCAGGCGGCGTTGCGCGAAAGAGGCATCGGCGTCGAGGTTGGCGGCTTTCGCGTGCCGATCGTGCCGGCGGCGATCCTGTTCGATCTGCGCAATGGCGGCGACAAGGATTGGGGCCGGTATCCGCCTTACCGCGACCTCGGCTACGAAGCCGCGCAAGCCGCCGCGATCGACTTTGCGCTCGGCACCGCCGGCGCGGGTGCCGGCGCGCTGAGCTCCGGCCTGAAGGGCGGGCTCGGCTCGGCCTCGACGGCGCTGGACAGCGGCGTCACCATCGGCGCGCTCGCCGCCGTCAACCCGACCGGCTCGGTGACGGTCGCCGGGACCCGCCATTTCTGGGCGGCGCCGTTCGAGATCGGCGACGAGTTCGGCGGGTTAGGCTATCCCTACCCGATGCCTGACGATGCCAGAAAGGTCCTGCTGAAGTTCCGTGACAAGCATGCGGCAGAGCAGGCGGAAACCGGCGCCAACACGACCATCGCCGTGATCGCCACCGATGCGGTACTCACGAAGGCCGCCGCCAAACGCCTGGCGATATCGGCGCATGACGGCTTTGTCCGTGCCATTTGGCCGACGCATACGCCCGCAGACGGCGATCTGGTCTTCGCGCTGGCAACGGGCAAGAGCGGCATCGAGCTCGCACCCAACGATGCCGTCGATCTCTACGCCGCGGCCGGCGCCACGATGGCGCGCGCCATCAGCCGCGGCGTCTTTGCCGCGACGCCGGCCGAGGGCGATCTGTTCCCGGTCTGGTCGTCGCGCTGAACGCGCAACGCTCATTCGGGTGAGCCTGGATTATGATCAGGTGGGTTCGGATTTTTCTTCCTCGAACGTGACCGCAACATCCGAGTTTGCCGACAGCCGCACCTTCTGGCCCTCGACCTCGGCGACAAGGCTGAGAGGAATGAAGTGGTGATGGCCCCTGTGAGCGCCCTCGCCGCTGTCGCGCTTGGTCAGCTTTATGCGATCTCCGTCAACCTTGTCGACGGTACCGACATGGACGCCGTCGGCGCCGATCACTTCCATACGTTCGCGAATCTTGGCTGCATCTGTCATGGGGGACTCCCTTAGAGCGCCGCGCGTCCTTTTGGACGCGCAAAGGACGCTCTAAACATTTTGAATCAATGCATCGTGCCTTACGAAAAACGATTATGATTTTAGGAAGGCACGATGCGGTGAAGCTGCCGACAATAACAAACGACGGGCGGATTGGATGCATCGACTTTTGTGTTTCAGTCAGCACGATCTTTTGACAGCATCGTGATAGGGAATTTAACGGCATCGACTGCCGGAATGGAAAGCCCCATGCGAAATCTTGCCCTGTTTGCCGTCTGCCTGCTTGCCCAGCTTGCAACTTTGGTCGCCGCCCACGCAGGCGATGTCGCCGAGCTTGATGTCCTCGGCTTCAGCCGTGATGGCGGGGTCTTTGCCTTCGAGGAATATGGCGTCCAGGACGGATCGGGATTTCCCTATGCCAACCGCTATTATATCGACACGGCCGACGACAGTTTCCTGAAGGGCTCGCCGATACGTGTCCGGCTCGACGACGAGAATGCCACGGTGGCCGCAGCGCGGCTGCAGGCCCGGCAAAGGGGCGAAGCGATCGTCGGTCAGGCGGAACTCACGGCAAATCGCGGCATCACCGCCGGCTTCAACCCGGTGACCGAGCTTTCTGCCGATCCCTTCCGCATGGTGGTCAATCCGCGCCCGATCTTCTCGCCGGTCGACGATCCGCTCGAGTTCCGGCTCGACCAGATCGGCATGAACGACACCGAACGCTGCCAGAGCCAGGGCGAGATCAATGGCTTTCGCCTGCTGCGCATCGAGGCGAAGGATGGCGGCCAGACGAGGATCATTCACGAGGACAAATCGATCCCGCAAAGCAGAGGCTGTCCGAATGGCTACCAGATCGGCGCGGTTCAGACATTTTCGCTGGATAGCCTCAGCGCCTATGCCGTGCTGATCGCGGTGCGCCAATACGGCTTCGAAGGGCCGGACTATCGCTGGATCGCGGTAACCGGTCGCCTGTGAAGTTCCCCGCCATGCGCTATCGCGCTCTGCGCCGTCTCCGCCGTGCTCTGCCGTCGCTGCGCACCGCATTTGCCGGTGCCTTGCTGTGGGCCATGGCGATGGGCGCCAGCGCGCTGCTCAATCTGCTGTTGTACGATTGGGAGACCCCGGCGAAGGTCCGCTTCGTCTCGCTGCTTTATGCTGCCGGCGGCGCGCTGGCCTTCCCGGTTGGGCTGTTTCTGGCGCGGCTCGTCTCGCTCGGACGCCACTGGGAAATCGCCCTCGCCGCCGCCTTCGTCTGCCTTCTCGCAGCGACGATCGCCGTCACCGGCGGCCTCTTTGGGCTGCAATACCGCTCCTACTATGTCCAATGGCATGCGCCCGCGTTCACCATCACCTGGGTTTTCCAGTTTGTGTTCACGATGTTGACGGCACTCTACCAGTTCGTCGTCCTTGGCATCCGGCTGTATTTTCCGCTCGGTTTCATTGCGCTCGCTGTCGTCAGTGTCTGGTTTGCGCGCCAGCAACGTTGAGCATTTTGCCTGCCTCTGTTAGGACGCGGGCAAATGCTCTCGCAAGTCAGGACCGACTGATGATCCCTCGCTACTCCCGGCCGGAAATGGTGGCCATCTGGTCCCCCGAAACCCGGTTCCGCATCTGGTTCGAGATCGAGGCCTACGCCTGCGACGCATTGGCCGAGCTCGGCGTCATCCCGAAGGAGGCCGCCAAGACCATCTGGGAGAAAGGCGGGGCGGCAAAATTCGATGTCGAAGCCATCGACGAGATCGAGCGGGTCACCAAGCATGACGTCATCGCCTTTCTCACCCATCTTGCCGAATTCGTCGGGCCGGATGCCCGCTTCATCCACCAGGGCATGACATCCTCCGACGTCCTCGACACCTGTTTTGCCGTGCAGCTCACCCGCGCCAGCGACATCCTGCTGGCCGACATTGACGGGCTGCTTGCGGCGCTCAAGCGCCGCGCCTTCGAGCACAAGGACACCATCACCATCGGCCGCAGCCACGGCATCCATGCCGAGCCGACCACCTTCGGCGTCAAGCTGGCGCAGGCCTATGCCGAATTCTCGCGTTGCCGCGAGAGGCTGGTGCATGCACGCGAGGACATCGCTACCTGCGCCATCTCCGGTGCGGTCGGCACCTTCGCCAATATCGACCCCTATGTCGAAGAATACGTGGCCAAGAAACTCGGACTGAAGCCGGAGCCGGTGTCGACGCAGGTGATCCCGCGCGACCGCCACGCGATGTTCTTCGCCACGCTCGGCGTCATCGCCTCGTCGATCGAGCGGCTGGCGATCGAGGTGCGCCATCTGCAGCGCACCGAGGTACTTGAAGCAGAAGAGTACTTTTCACCCGGACAGAAGGGCTCGTCGGCGATGCCGCACAAGCGCAACCCGGTGCTGACCGAGAACCTCACCGGCCTTGCCCGCATGGTGCGCTCCTTCGCATTGCCGGCAATGGAGAATGTGGCGCTGTGGCACGAGCGCGACATCTCGCATTCGTCGGTCGAGCGCATGATCGGGCCCGACGCGACGGTGACGCTCGATTTCGCGCTCTCACGCCTGACCAGCGTTGTCGACAAACTGCTCGTCTACCCCGACAACATGCTGAAGAACATGAACAAATTCCGTGGCCTCGTGCATTCGCAGCGCGTGCTGCTGGCGCTGACGCAAGCCGGTGTTTCGCGCGAGGACGCCTACCGGCTGGTGCAGCGCAACGCCATGAAGGTGTGGGAGCAAGGCGCTGATTTTCTTGAGGAACTTTTGGCCGACAAGGACGTTGTCGCAGCCTTGCCCGAGGCCGAGATCCGTGAGAAATTCGACTTGGGCTATCATACCAAGCACGTCGATACGATCTTTAGCCGAGTGTTTGGAGAAGCCTGATGATTTCGTCGGCCGGAGATTTCGATTTCCTTGCCCTGCCCGGGCGCGGCAATTCCGGGCCGGATCATTGGATGTCGCATTGGTGCCGGGTGTTCCCCAATTCGAGCCGCGTGCTGCAGGCCGAGTGGGACCGGCCAAAGCCTGAAGACTGGATCGGCCAGGTGGATGCCGCGGTGGCCGCCGCACCGCGCCGCGTCGTGCTGCTTGCGCATTCGCTGGCGGTGGCGACGGCGGTGAAGTGGGCTGCCGGCGCCAGTCAAAGCCAACTCGACAAGGTCGCGGCGGCATTCCTGGTTGCCGCCACCAATGTCGAGGATACCGATCCCTCATTCGACGCGGTGCGCCCGTTCGCGCCGATGCCGCTGAAGCGCCTGCCCTTCCCGACATTGGTGGTGGCGAGCCGCAGCGACCCACGCGTCACCTTCGACAAGGCGACCGCTTTTGCCGCAGCCTGGGGCGCGGATATCGCCGATGCCGGCGATCTCGGCCATATGGGAAATGAGGCCCGCCTCGGCGTATGGCCAGCGGGCCTGCTGATGCTTGGCCGCTTGCTCGAAAAAGCGAACCTCTAGCCTATGCCTTACCGGGAACCGTCCTTATCACCGTGCCCCACGGATCCTCGCGGGTGGTCTCGCTTGCGGCATTGTCCGAGCGCATCTCGACCCAGGCCAAGCCGGAGCGGGCGGGATCGCGGCGACCGGCGCCCGCGCTCTGCCACGCATTTGCGCCAATGTGGTGATGATAGCCGCCGGACGACAGGAACACCGCCGCGCCACCGTACTTTGCCACTGTGTCGAAACCGAACTCCTGATGCCACCATGCTTCGGCTTCTTCCGGCCTGCCGACCCGCAAATGGACGTGGCCGATAATGCTGTTTTCCGGCGCGCCCTGCCAGCCGGTGTCGCCGGCCGGCACCTCGGCAACGACCGACGGAATGTTCAGCCGCTCCGTCGCCATCGCTATCTTGTCACCGTTCCATTTCCAGTCCTGCGGACGGCGGTCGGCATAGATCTCGATGCCGTTGCCTTCGGGATCGGTCAAATAGAGCGCCTCGCTGACCAGGTGGTCGGATGCGCCCTCGATGCCGATCTTGTTGGCGATGGCATGGTTGATCCAGCGGCCGAGATCGGCCCGGCTGGGTAGCAGGAAGGCGGTGTGGAAAAGACCGGCGCTGCGCGGGTCATCGGGTTTCGCGGCCGGATCCGCTTCGATGTCGAGCAAAGGGCGATTGACTGCGCCGAGCGTAATGGTGCCGCCGGCGCGGCTCAGTTCCTGCAAACCGACGACTTTGCGATAGTAGGCAGCGAGATTGTCTGCATCGCGCGCCCGCAAGCCGACGCGGGCAACGCTGACCGGGGTCGTCGCGGCAAAAGGCAGTTCGCTCATCAAAGTGCTCCGTTCAGGCGGCGCTCGACAAGCTTCCAACAGAACAATCCGGCGCCATCAATCATTCTACGCCATGTCCGTGGCAAAATCTCGGAACAGCCATTCTTTCCTGGCGACAGATCGTTGATCGCGATCGTTCACACAAGAGCGCAAGAAGCGAACAGGGTGTTCACAATAGCGAGCAGAACCGGGCTCGTGAGCGGCCGTTTGCGTGTCGCTGTTGAGTTCATACCCGGTTGCACCCGACAGCGCCTCTCGCTACATGCGCGCCATGAAAGTCAGGGAAGCAGATATTCTCATCGTGCCGGGCTACACCAATTCCGGCCCCGATCATTGGCAGAGCCGCTGGCAGTCGAAACTATCGACAGCGCGCCGCGTCGAACAGGCGGAATGGTCGAAGCCGGTGCGCGAGGATTGGACGGCCGGTGTCGCCAAGGCGGTTAACGAGGCCGAGCGGCCGGTCGTCATCGTCGCCCATTCGCTTGGCGTCGCGGCGGTCATTCAAGCGTTGCCTCGGTTCGAGAGGCCGGTCGCCGGCGCTTTCTTCGTGGCGCCGCCCGATGTCGCCAATCCAGAGATAAAGCCGAGGCACCTGATGACCTTCGGCCCCTATCCGCGCGACCCGCTGCCGTTTCCGTCGGTGGTGATCGCCAGCCGCAACGACCCGTTCTGCGCCTTCGGCGTCGCCGAGGACATTGCCGGGGCGTGGGGCTCGCTGTTCATCGACGCCGGGGATGCCGGTCATCTCAACGCGGATTCCGGCTTCGGCCCCTGGCCTGAAGGCTCGATGACGTTCGCGAAATTCCTGACGGATCTCTAGAGCGGTTCACCGTTTCACGGAAACGGCGAACCGCTCTATCTCTTTGTTTTGACGCAATTCCGGACGGAAAACCGTTTCACACTTTTCCTGGAATTGCTCTAGGAACCGATCGAATCCCTGACGCTGTTCAGCAGGGTCTTTGCCCCAAGCGAAATCAGCGAATGCTCGGAACCCATCGCCAGCAGCCGGTAACCCATCGACACCACGCGACCGGCGATGGCCGGTTCCATCACATAGATCGCCGCATGCTTGCCGGCTTTGCGGGTGCGCTCGGCGATCGAGGCGACGGTCCCCATCATGCTCTCCAGCGTCGAACTGACGGTGGTGCCCTTCGACCAGGCGATCGAGAAATCCGACGGGCCAAGGAAGATACCGTCGATGCCCGGCGTGTCGAGGATGCCGTCGAGTGCATCAAGCGCGGCCCGCGTTTCGACCATGGCGAACGCCATGGTGCGCTGGTTGCTGTCGCGCAGCCAGTCGGCATAGTCGCCCTTGCCATGGCGCGGAAAAGCATAGGTCGGGCCCCAGGAGCGCTCGCCGAGTGGCGGGTATTTCATTGCGGCAGCAAACAGCTTTGCGTCCGCCACCGAATTCACCATCGGGGCGATCACCGCCTCGGCGCCGAAGTCAAGCGCACGGCTGGCCATGTCGAAGCGGCCGACCGGGATGCGTACCAAAGCCGGCTTGTTGGCGGCCAGCACCGGCACAAGCCCGCGAAGTACGCTATCCTCGTGATGGCCACCATGCTGCATATCGAGCGTAACCGCGTCGAACCCTTGCCTGGCCAGTATCTCGACCGTCAACGCATCCGGCACGCCGGACCATGCGGTGAACAGCGTCTCGTCGGCCGCAAGGCGTGACTTCAGGGACATTGGCGATTTCCTCTTTGCTTGCAGCAATTCAGCCGGAAATGACCGCAAAGGCAAAGAAAAACCGCCCGGTGAGGCCGGGCGGTCGATTGGTCCAGCATTCGAAGAGTATCGATGGGGATCAGGTGTTCTTGATCTGCTCGATCGCCTGCGCCATCAATTCATCCATGGTGCGGCGGATCTGATGGTCCGACTGGTCGATGCCGGCCGCATCGAAATCCTTGCGTATCTTGCGGAAAACGTCGTGATCGCCGGCTTCCTCGATGTCGCTGACGACCACTTCCCTGGCATAAGCGTCGGCATCGGCGCCGGACTTGCCGAGCTTTTCGGCAGCCCACAGGCCGAGCGCTCTGTTGCGGCGTGCCGCAGCCTTGAACCGAAGTTCCTCGTCGAATGCGAATTTGCGCTCAAAGCCCTCTTCGCGGTCTTTCATGCTGCTCATGGCATCCCTCCGTGAAATCCGATTCGTTGTGCCAATATGTGTTGCCGGAGCACAAACCAAAAGGGCGCCGGCCGGTCAATATGCTACATTGCTTGCTGCGCTGCGGCATTTCGGTGCCCGAAAGCGGTTGATTGAAAGGATTTGCCGATTGAGCAAACAGTGCGATTGGGATAGACACCGGCATTGAACCCCACCGTCGCCATCTTATTTTAGGCAGACGGACAGGAACTGGTCGCTTGCCGCCTGCCCGCAAATCCAGAGAAAAATCAGATGAAAAATCGCCGCCGCATTTATGAAGGCAAGGCCAAGATCCTTTATGAGGGACCGGAGCCTGGCACGCTGATCCAGTTCTTCAAGGACGACGCTACCGCTTTCAACAAGAAGAAGCATGAAATCGTCGATGGCAAAGGCGTGCTCAACAACCGCATTTCCGAGCACATCTTCAATCATCTCAACCGGATGGGCATTCCGACCCACTTCATCCGCCGGCTCAACATGCGCGAGCAGTTGATCAAGGAAGTCGAGATCATCCCGCTCGAAGTGGTGGTGCGCAACGTCGCCGCCGGCTCGCTGGCCAAGCGCCTGGGCATCGAGGAAGGCACCGTGCTGCCGCGCTCGATCATCGAATTCTATTACAAGGCCGATGCGCTCGACGATCCGATGGTATCGGAAGAGCACATTACCGCCTTCGGCTGGGCGAGCCCACAGGAGATCGACGATGTCATGGCGCTGGCCATTCGCGTCAACGACTTCCTTTCCGGCCTGTTCATGGGCGTCGGCATCCAGCTGGTCGATTTCAAAATCGAATGCGGCCGCCTGTTCGAAGGCGATATGATGCGCATCGTCGTTGCCGATGAGATCTCGCCGGATTCCTGCCGGCTGTGGGACGTGGCGACGCAGGACAAGCTCGACAAGGACCGCTTCCGCCGCGACATGGGCGGGCTGGTCGAGGCTTATCAGGAAGTTGCCCGCCGTCTCGGCATCATGAACGAGAACGAGCCACCGCGTCCGGCCGGGCCGGTGCTCGTCGCATCGACCGACGGTGTCAAAGGTAAGCCGCACTGACGGCTTGCCCGCTCAACAGGTGAACAGGAGCATGTCCAGCGTGATCAAGGCCCGCATTACCGTAACCCTCAAGAACGGCGTGCTAGACCCACAAGGCAAGGCAATCGAGCACGCGCTGTCCGGAATGGGTTTCGGCGGCGTCGGCCAGGTGCGGCAAGGCAAGGTTTTCGACGTCGAATTGGCCGAGAGCGACAGCGCCAAGGCCGAGGCCGATCTGAAAGCCATGTGCGACAAGCTTCTGGCGAATACAGTGATTGAGAATTACGCGGTGGAGATCGCCTGAGGTGAAATCAGCCGTCGTCCTGCTCCCAGGCCTCAATCGCGACCGCGACATGATCGCGGCGCTGACCAAGATTTCCGGCACGCCGCCGGTCACCGTCTGGCAGACCGACACCGAAATTCCCGATGTCGACCTGATCGCCATTCCCGGCGGCTTTTCGTTCGGCGATTATCTGCGCTGCGGCGCCATTGCCGCGCGCATGCCAGTAATGCGGGCTGTGGCCGAAAAGGCGGCCAAGGGCGTCACGGTCATCGGCGTCTGCAACGGCTTCCAAATCCTGGTCGAGGCCGGCTTGCTGCCGGGCGCATTGATGCGCAATACCTCGCTGAAATTCGTCTGCCGTCAGGTGAAGCTGCAGATCGCCAATGCCAACACGATGTTCACCCGCCGCTACCAGCCGGGCCAGATCATCCGGGCGCCGGTGGCGCACCATGACGGCAATTATTTTGCCGATGCCGAAACGCTGGCCCGCCTCGAAGGCGAAGGCCAGGTGGTGTTCCGCTATGCCGAAGGCACCAATCCCAACGGCTCGATCAACGACATTGCTGGCATCGTCAACGGCCGCGGCAACGTGCTCGGCCTGATGCCGCATCCCGAGAACCTGATCGAAGCGGCGCATGGCGGCAGCGACGGCCGGGCGCTGTTCGAAAGCGCGCTGGGCATCGCTGCTTGATGCCTTCAATTTTCCTCCTGGAGCCACGGTCATGAAACTCTATTCGCGGCCGTTGTCGCCCTATTCGTCGATCGTGCGGGCGTTGGCCTACATCAAGAACGTGCCGCTCAAGCTCATTGCACCGCCGCCGGGGTTTCCCATCCCGGAGGCGTTTCGTGCCATCTCGCCGTTGAACCGGATTCCGGTGCTGATCACCGGCTCCGGCGAAACGATCGTCGAATCGGTGGTCATCGCCGAATATCTGGAGGAGCGCTTTCCCGAGCCGGCGCTGCTGCCGAGGGACTCGAAGGACCGGGCGCTGGTGCGCATGTTCGCCCGCATCACCGACCTCGACGTGCTCGCCCCGACGATGAAGCTGTTCGAGCTCCATTTCGTGCCGCAGCGCAACGAGGCGGAGATCAAGGCACAGTTCGCCCGATTGCATCACGGGCTTGCGGCAATCGAGGCCCGCATGGCGCATGGCCCGTTCGCGCTCGGCGACGACATCTCCTTTGCCGATGCGTGGTTGACGCCGACCCGCTTCGTCTTCAACAATTTCAGGACAACGATGGGCCGCCCCGATTTGCTTGACGCCTATCCGAAATTCGATGCCTACGAGCAAATAGCCTTGCAGCATCCGGCGCTGTCGCGCGTCTGGGGTGAGATGACAGACGGTCTGACGATCTTTCTGTCCGAACTCGAGATGGGCGCCGCTTGAACATGAGACCGACGACCACGCGCCTCGCCGTCGCTACTGCCGCCGGGCTTGTACTCGCCTCCTGCCAGTCAGGCCCGAAGAGCGCGCCGGCGCCGGCGGGCAAGAGTGCGTCACTGCTTGCCATGGAGCAGGTGGCAATAGCTGCCCACAAATGCTGGATCGCCAGCAAGGACCCTGCCTTCAAATCTTACCAGATGGCCAACGAGCTGAATTCGTTCAGCGGCACGCCGCGCTTCCTGCTGGTGCCGGCCAAACATTATGGTGGAAAGCCGTTGCTGGTCGTGCAGGCGCAAGGCAATTCGAGCCGCGTCGACGTGTTCGGCCCATTGATGGCGGAACCGCTCGGCGCCCGCATCGGCTCGGACATTGCCCGCTGGCAGGCGGGCAATCCGGCCTGCGGCGCTGCTGCCTAGCCCAATGGGTCGCGTGCTGCAGATCACCGGTCTGGTCGTCGGCCTGGCCGGGCTCGTCCTGCAGCTCTGCATCACCGTCCCGGCATCAATGGAAGCCGGCCGCGGCTTTGCCGGCTCGCTGGTCTTCTATTTCAGCTTCTTCACCATCCTGACCAACATCGGCGCGGTGCTCGTCCATGCCTCGTTGCTGTCGTCGACGGGTTATGCCTGGTTTCCGGCCTTTTCCGCGCCACGGATGCGGGCGGGCGTAGCTGTCGCCATAACGCTGGTCCTCATCGTTTATGCAACGGTCCTGGCGCAGCTTTGGCAGCCGCAAGGGCTGTTTCTGCTCTGCGATGTGCTCCTGCACTATGTGACGCCGGTGTTGTTCGTGCTGTGGTGGCTTGTGGCAGGCGCCGACGGCTCGACGCGGTGGCGCGACATCTCCTGGTGGATGATCTATCCGATCGCCTATCTGGCCTACGCGCTGCTGCGGGCGCCGATTGCCGGTGAAGTGCCCTACCCGTTCCTCGATCTCGCCAACAACGGCGCGACCAGCGTCGCCGTCTCGGCTCTGGCCATCACCGGGCTCTTTCTGATGCTGTGCATCGTGGCGGTGCTTGTGGACCACGGTGTCACGCGGATCAGGGCGGCGGGCGTTCATCCGCGATGATGCTCTCCCGCCGCGGCAGCCTTTAGCGTCTTGGCACGGTTCGCGCGGCGCCTGCACGGATCGCCGCAGCAGCTTCGCCAGCGATCCGTGACATGAACTTGCGCGTGAATTGGCCGAGCGGCTTGGCATCTTCGAGCGCCCAGCTCGTCGCGAGATCATCGGTGTTGAATTCGTCGACGATAACCCAGGCTGGGGTAAAGAGGGTGGCGCGGCGGGCCTCGGTCTCAGGAATCTCAACATAGTGCGCGCAGGTCGTGGCGGCTGGCTCGTGATTGGAAAGAGCAGGGCCTGCTTGCGGCCATTCTTGCCGGCAACGATCAGCATAACGCAAGTCGGCCGCGCCTTGCGTCCGCTTTCCTCGCCCCGGTCATATTCCCTTGCCCACAAATAGGAATAGAGAATGATCTGTCCGTGGCCGGGTTCAGTCATCCCGAACATCATCTCGCGCGACTGCGTCGAGGCCGGTTAGAAGCCTGTCGCGTTCCTCGGCCGACAGATCCTCGACGCGGTGTGCCCGTTGCGCGCTGCGACTGGTGATGCGGTCGAACTGCTCTGCCGTCAGGAGAACGAACTTGCGCTTGCCGCGCTTGGTGATGTCAACAGGGCCGCGGAACGCGGCCTCAACAACCTCGCCGGATTTGTTGCCGAGATCTGTGAGGGTGAAACTTGCCACGGTCATCTCCTTCGTCATCGCGAAGATAAGGGAATTAGCTGTTTTCAGCAATACCCCTATTCACTGGAGACGTCGCGAGCGATTGCTGTGAGGGCACGAAGGAGGATGGTATCTCAGTGATGTAGAAAATCGCGTTGGTTCCGATGTCGATATTTACGCTCTCGTCTACCCCCCGATATGCCACGCGACGTTCGAGACGGAGCATCCGGCTGCTCTCAGTCCCAGAACGGCCTCAGACCTTCACGATGGGCATCGCAGCGCGAAATGCCGATGTCCTTGAGCTGGGCGTCGGTCATCTCGAGCAGGACCAGCCGGCTGCGCCGGCGATCCATTAACCCGTCAATCCACCTCGCGAAGGATCTGAGCGTACGCACCAGCCGACTGACATAGGTTGGCCTGCCCGGCGGGCGCGCCACCTGCACCTGCAATTCAACTGCGGCGTAGCGGATTGTCTCGATTGTACCCATTTTCTTTCTGCCAAGATTGCAATTGTGCCCTTTTGTATTGCCCGTTTCATATGTATTGACTCTCATTTCGGTGCAATGTAGAAAATTGTCACCATGACAACTTGGCTTCCAGACCTTACCGCCGGCACCGGCCCGCTCTATCAGCGGCTTGCTGATTCCATCGAGACGGACATCGACCGCGGCCTGATCGGTGCAGGGGCAAAGCTGCCGCCGCAGCGCGATCTGGCATACGACATCGGCACGACTGTCGGCACGGTCGGCAGGGCCTATCAATTGCTGCGCGAGCGGGGATTGGTCAGCGGCGAGGTCGGCCGCGGAACCTATGTTATCGCTCAACAGTCGGAGAGCGCAAAGCCGGATTTCCTGGGGCCGGTCGAACAAGGCACGCGCTATATGGATGCGCCCGGCGACAAACTGCGCTTCGATAGCACGGCCGCACCGGATGTCGGCCAGGGTGCCATCGTCGCTGACGTGTTGACACGCACGGCGCAAGACCATCCGCATGAGATTTCAAGCTATACTCGTGATTTCCCGGACCGCTGGTTCGAAGCGGGCAGGCGCTGGCTGTCGCGAAATTCCTATCGCCCGGCGGCGGATGCAATCGTTCCCACGCTCGGCACCCACGCCGCAGTGATGGCAACCATTGCGGGGCTCACCGCCCCCGGCGACTATGTCGTCTTCGAGCACCTCACCTATTCGCAGATCTCGCGCAGTGCCGGCCTGATCGGTCGCCGGACCGCACTGGTGGCGACTGACGACGAGGGCATCGATCCCCAGGATTTCGAGCGCGTCTGCGCACAAAAGCACCCGAAGATGATGTTTTTGATGCCGACGGCCAAGAACCCGACGCTGACAACGCTGTCGGCATCGCGCCGCGAGGCAATCGCGCATGTCGCCCGTCAATATAACGTCGTCCTGATCGAGGACGATCTCTATGGCGGACTGACCGATGACCCAACGCCTTTAATGGCCGAATATGCTCCCGAACGGACCATCGTTGCCGGCGGCCTGTCGAAATCGGTTGCGGCGGGTGTTCGCGGCGGCTGGCTCGCTTGCCCGCCGGCCTATCGTCACCGCATCCGGGTTGCCCACAAGATGATGACGGGCGGCCTGCCCTTTCTGCTGGCGGAGGTGGGCAGCCGGCTGGTGCTGTCCGGTCAGGCCGCTGAGGTGCGCAAGCGCAGCATTGCCGAGATCGGTGCGCGCATCGCGATCGTGCGCGAGACACTCGACGGCTTCGATTTCAAGGCGCTGGATAACGTGCCGTTCGTCTGGCTCACTTTGCCGGACCCATGGCTTTCCGGCACTTTCAAGCAGGCCTGCCTCGAACATGGCGTGCTCATCGACGACGAGGACGAGTTCAAGGCAGGGCGTTCCGAACAGGCCTTTCACGGCGTGCGGTTTGGCATCTCGCAACCGCGACAGCGGGACGATATCGCGCACGGGGTCGCGGTAATCCGGCGGCTTCTGGACGAAGGCCGCGCCGGCTACGACAGCTTTTCTTGAACCGGCTTGAAACCGGCGGGTCGAGTGGCGATCTTTCGCTACTTGCGGTCAGCTGTTGCTTTCCATCGTTTTAGTCATCCAACGGGGTGTATCGGCTGCAACGCTTGCGATAAGACGGGACTCGATCCCAAGGACACAATTGCCGATCATGACCATTTCCAATTCCGTGCCGATCACTCCTGAACTCATTGCCGCGCACGGGCTGAAGCCCGACGAGTACCAGCGCATCCTCGACCTGGTCGGGCGCGAACCGAGCTTTACCGAACTTGGTATTTTTTCGGCGATGTGGAACGAGCATTGTTCCTACAAATCCTCGAAGAAGTGGCTGCGCACGCTGCCGACCACCGGGCCGCAAGTCATCCAGGGCCCGGGCGAGAATGCCGGCGTGGTCGATATCGGCGACGGCGACTGCGTCGTCTTCAAGATGGAGAGCCACAACCACCCCTCCTACATCGAGCCCTATCAAGGTGCCGCGACCGGCGTCGGCGGCATCCTGCGCGATGTCTTCACCATGGGCGCGCGACCGATCGCGGCGATGAACGCGCTGCGCTTCGGCGCGCCGGACCACCCCAAAACCAGGCATCTGGTTGCCGGCGTCGTTTCCGGCGTCGGCGGCTACGGCAATTCCTTCGGCGTGCCGACGGTCGGCGGCGAGGTCAATTTCGACGCCCGCTACAACGGCAATATCCTGGTCAATGCGTTTGCCGCGGGCCTCGCGAAGACGGACGCAATCTTTCTGTCCGAGGCCAAGGGCGTCGGCCTGCCGGTCGTCTATCTCGGCGCCAAGACCGGGCGCGACGGCGTCGGCGGCGCCACCATGGCCTCGGCAGAGTTCGACGACAAGATCGACGAGAAGCGGCCCACGGTCCAGGTTGGCGATCCCTTCACCGAAAAATGCCTGCTCGAAGCCTGCCTCGAACTGATGGCGTCCGGCGCCGTTATCGCCATCCAGGACATGGGTGCCGCTGGCCTCACCTGCTCGGCGGTCGAGATGGGCGCCAAGGGCGACCTCGGCATCGAGCTCGACCTCGACAAGGTGCCGGTGCGCGAAGAGCGCATGAGCGCCTATGAGATGATGCTGTCGGAGAGCCAGGAGCGCATGCTGATGGTGCTGCGCCCCGAAAAGGAAAAACAGGCCGAGGCGATCTTCCACAAATGGGGCCTCGACTTTGCCATCGTCGGCAAGACCACCGACGATCTGCGCTTTCGCGTGCTGCATCAGGGCGACGAGGTTGCCAATCTGCCGATCAAGGATCTCGGCGACCAGGCGCCGGAATATGACCGTCCCTGGGTCGAGCCGAAGAAGCCGGCGCCGCTGGCCGGCGATGCACCGCGAACCGATGTGGCCGACGCACTGCTCAAGCTGCTGGGCGGACCGGACCTTTCCTCGCGCCGCTGGGTGTGGGAGCAGTACGACACGCTGATCCAGGGCAATTCCCTGCAGCTTCCCGGCGGCGACGCCGGTGTCGTGCGCGTCGACGGTCATCCGACCAAGGCGCTCGCCTTCTCCTCCGACGTGACGCCGCGCTATTGCGAGGCCGACCCTTACGAGGGCGGCAAGCAGGCGGTTGCCGAATGCTGGCGCAATCTTACCGCCACCGGCGCTCTGCCGCTCGCGGCCACCGACAATCTCAATTTCGGCAATCCGGAACGGCCCGAGATCATGGGCCAGCTGGTTGGTGCTGTGAAAGGCATCGGCGATGCCTGCCGGGCGCTTGGCTTTCCGATCGTCTCCGGCAACGTCTCCCTCTATAATGAGACCAACGGACAGGGCATCCTGCCGACACCAACCATCGGCGGCGTCGGTCTGATTGCCGACTGGTCGAAAATGGTGCGCATCGGCTTTGCCGCCGAAGACCAGATGATCGTGCTGGTCGGCGCCCCGACGATATGGGGCTCGCATCTTGGCCAGTCGGTCTATATGCGCGACATCTTTGGCCGCGCCGACGGCCCGCCGCCGCCGGTCGATCTCGGCCACGAGAAGCGGGTCGGCGACCATGTGCGGGCACTGATCGCCTCCGGTGTTGTTACCGCGGCGCATGACGTTTCCGATGGCGGCATCGCGGTGGCGCTGGCCGAGATGGCGATGGCCTTCGGCATCGGCGCGACCATTCCCGGCCTGATCGGTGCAGATCCGATCCCGGTCTGGTTCGGCGAGGACCAGGGCCGTTATCTGCTGACGCTGTCGATCGACCCGCAGAGCGAGCAATGGGACGCCATTCGCGAACAGCAAAACAAGCTCGGCGTTTTTGCGCCGTGGATCGGCTCGACCGGCGGCAGCGAACTGAAGCTGGGCGAGGCGCGTGCGATACCGGTCAGCGAATTGACCGCCGCCCACGAATCCTGGTTCCCTCGCTTCATGGCAAATGAGGTCGTGGACCCGTGATGTGATCGAGTGGGCCCCTTTCCCTGTGGTTCATCCGCCATTTCGACCATATCTATGAGATCACGACCTGAACAAGGAATCCTCACATGGCAATGGACGCCCACGACATCGAACGGCTGATCAAGGAAGGCATTCCGGACGCCAAGGTGACGATTCGCGACCTGGCCGGCGACGGCGACCATTATGCGGCTGAGGTTGTGGCCGAAAGCTTTCGCGGCAAAAGCCGCGTCCAGCAGCACCAGATGGTCTATGACGCGCTGAAGGGCAACATGGGCGGCGTACTGCACGCGCTTGCCCTGCAGACCAGCGTGCCGGACTGAGCTCTCTTGCAGTTACCGGCTCGCAAGCTTCTTACCGGTCACGGCAATGATCGGCCCCGCCGGATACTTTCCACCCACAATCATCCGCTCGCCGTTCGACAGCGCCGAAACGACCCCGTCGAAGAAAAGCGCGTTGGGACAATCGAGCGCATCCCGGAATAGCCGTGCGAAGCTGCCGAGGCTGACTTCAGAGCGTGAGATCGCCAGCACGACCGTATTTTCGTCACGCACGCCGACGCCATTGCGGATATAGCGTGATGTGCCGTTCTGCTCGAAGCGGGGATGAAGCCGGCCGTCTATCACCAGCATCGGGCCGGATTGCGTGGCAAACATCACGTCCAGTCTGGTCGCAGCATAGGCGCTTGTCTCCATGACCGCCGCCTTGCCGTCCTTGCGGACCAGGAATACGCCATTCGGTTTCAGGAAGAAATTGCCTCCGCTGTCGGCGACGTTGATCGGCGCCTTCTCCCGGCCGTCTTCGACGAGAAGGCCGACTGGGGTCAGGTCTTGGTGATACATGCCGGCGTTCATGGCGAGCAGCACCGTCCGGCCCTGATCCGCCATCGCCTTGTCGAATTTGTCCAGTGAACCGAAAGCCTTGCCGTCGAGGCCTGTGTGGAACACACCGACGTCATAGCGGCGCAGATCGATTTCGCAGACGACATAGGCGACCGCCTCGAAGCTCGTATCGCGGCACGGCGCCGGTAATTCACCGCCGACGACGAGAGATGGCTGTCTCGGCGACCTGGCCCACCAGATCAAGGACAGTGCGGCGAACAGAACGGCGAGGAGGAACCCGGCGAGATATCGTCTTTTCATCGCGCCTCGGGAAAGATGGTGGCCAACGCTCTTGGCCCAAGATCAGACGTTCCTTTGCGCCATTTGCGTGGCAAGGCGGCAAACATCTTGTTTCGCGCAACCCATGGGTTTATTTGAAGGGTAATGTTCGAGCCTGACTCCCACAGGCATGAAAGGGTATTCCATGAGCGGCATCAACGACTACATCGACAATGAAGTGAAGGGCAACGACGTCGTTCTCTTCATGAAGGGCACGCCCGGCTTCCCGCAATGCGGATTTTCCGGCCAGGTCGTGCAGATCCTCGACTATATCGGCGCCGACTATAAGGGCGTCGACGTGCTGACGTCGGCCGAACTGCGGCAAGGCATCAAGGACTATTCAAACTGGCCGACCATCCCGCAGCTCTACGTCAAGGGCGAGTTCGTCGGCGGCTGCGACATCATCCGCGAGATGTTCCAGGCGGGCGAATTGCAGACCTTCCTCGTCGAAAAGGGCGTCAGCGTCAAAGGCGCCGCCTGACTTCTGTTTCTGCGTATGACCTTCCGCCTGCGATTTTCGGGGGTCATGCGCTAAGCGCCGGGGCAGCCCCCAGGGGCAATCAACGAATGGATGCGTCGGCCAGCCGGCGCATTTTCGTTTGAGGATCGGACTGGCCGTGGATCAGCAAGCACAAGCGCAGCAAAAGGCAAGCACCTTGCCTATTCCGCGCTGGGAATTCATTGCGCTGTGCGCGGCGCTGATGGCGCTCAATTCGCTGGCCATCGACATTATTTTGCCGGCGCTGCAGCAGATCGGCGCTTCGCTTGGCATCGAAAATGAAAACCACCGGCAATATGTTGTCACCGCCTATATCCTTGGCTTTGGCGGCGGACAGCTGTTCTTCGGGCCGATCTCGGACCGCTTCGGGCGCCGCGCGCCGCTTGTCGCAGGGCTGGTGATCTACGTCCTGGCGGCCGGCGCTGCGGCAATCGCCCCGTCATTCACCACGCTTCTGCTATGCCGGGCCGTGCAAGGCATCGGTGCGGCGGCGACGCGCGTCATTGCCGTCTCGATCGTGCGCGATACGTTCGACGGAAGGCGCATGGCCGAAGTCATGTCCTTGATCTTCATGGTGTTCATGGCCATTCCGGTGGTGGCGCCCGGTATCGGCCAGTTCATCATGCTGTTTGCGACCTGGCATGTGATCTTCGTCACCATGGCAGCCGGCGCGCTGATCGTGTCCGCCTGGTCGCTGCTGCGCCTGCCCGAGACACTACACCCCGAATATCGCCGGCCGCTGACGTTGTCCTCCATCATCGGCGGCTTCCGCATCGTTCTCACCAACCGCATCGCGCTCTGCTACGCCTTCGCCAGCACCTTCATCTTCGGCGCCATGTTCGGCTTCATCGCCTCGGCCCAGCAGATCTATGTCAGCGTGTTCAATGTCGGCGAGATGTTCCCCGTCATCTTCGCGGGGGTTGCCGGCGTACTTGCTTTTTCGAACTACCTCAACTCGCGCCTCGTCGGCCGCATCGGCATGCGCCGTCTGTCGCAAAGCGCGCTGCTGCTGTTTCTGGCCATCAGCCTTGCCTGGCTGGTCGTTTCCATCGAAATAAAGATGCCGCTCTGGCTCTTCATTACCTTCTTTGCCTGCGCCATGGTCCCGTTCGGCGCGCTCGGCGCGAACTTCAACGCGCTCGCTATGGAGCCGCTGGGGCACCTGGCCGGCACTGCGTCGTCGATCCTTGGGTTCATGCAGACATTTCTTGGCGGCATTCTCGGCACGCTGATCGGCCAAGCCTTCAACGGCACGGTGACGCCGCTGGCCGCCGGGTTCTGCACGTGTCGGTGGCGGCGCTGCTGATGATCCTGCTGGCCGAGCGCGGCAGACTGTTCCAGCCGCATAACCCGCCGGTTTAATGCCCATTGCGCGTGCGCCTAGGATGCACCCTCACTGACCGCGGTGAAGCGAGGGAACAGCGTACGTCCTGCGATTGCTCCACCCATACTGTCCGAAACGGGCAGTGGAAGAGCCTTGTCGAGCGCCTCGAGGACGGAAGCCACGAAGGCCCGGTTGAGCGGACCATCGTCCCCTAGATGTGAGTAGGTGGCGCGCGGCTTGCCGATAAGCGTGCCGTTTCGGCGAATTGAGAACTGCAGCGTCAGGGTCATGCCCGCGCTTCCGCGCGGCGGCTTCCAACAGGCGAAGATCGCGGAGGACATCTCGTCTATGGTGTCGACGGAGTCGGGACTGCGACATGCGCGTTCCCCAGCTCTTGCTTCATGGACACCGGCAACCAAGGCAAGGGCAAAGGCCGTTGCAACAATTGCGGACCGAGGTTTCATTCGAGATCTCCGGTTTCGCACAAGATTGGACAACTTTGGCAGCGAAGAGCTATTCCGCCCAGAGCTCACGGCGCAGCTCCCGCCAGCTCTCCCGGTCCGGTGCGACCAGCAGGCCACCCCCGACATGCGACGGCAGATAGGCGCTGCCGTCGAAGCGCGCGGCATGGCCGCCGGCCTCCGCATGGATCAGCACGCCGGCCAAGTGGTCCCAAGGCATCAGCTTGTTGTAGACGACGAAATGGCCGTGGCCGCTGGCCAGCAGGCGGTATTCATGGGCGGCGCAGCGATAATTGAACTGCGATAGCGACTTGGTCTGGTTGCGCGCCAAACGTGAGCGGTCCGGCTCGGGCACATAGTGCCATGAGACCGCACCGGTCATTTCCGACATCGGCGCCGGTTTGGCGACATGGACCTTTTCCAGATCGCCATGGGCATGGCGGATATGGCTGCCGGCGCCACTAACGCCGATCAGCCAATCCTTGCCGACGGGATCGTGAATGATGCCGGCGACCGTCTCGCCCTTGATCACGACGCCAAGCATGACGCCGAACAGCGGCACGCCGGAGGCGAAGTTGAAGGTGCCGTCGACCGGGTCGATGACGAAGGCGAGTTCGGCATCGCCGAGACCGTCGAGCAGCGTCGGGTCGTCGGAGCAGGCCTCCTCGCCGACGATCATTGCGTGGGGATAACGCTGGCGCAGCCTGGCGGTGATGAGCCGTTCGGCATTGACGTCGGCCTCGGTGACGAGATCGGCGGCCGAGGTCTTGCGACGGACGTCGCCCTCGCTCAACCGGCGAAAGCGTGGCATGATCTCGGCGACGGCGGCTTCCGACAGAAGGTCGGCAAGCCAGTCGATCGCGCTATCGTCAAATGTCATCGGGACGCCTGGTGGTGAGGGTTTCGTTGAGGGCGGCGAAATCGAACAGCTTCCTGTCGAGCAGATGCGAACGCCGCACATTGGTCAGGGCGCGGAGCATCGTGTCCTTGCGGCCGGGCATGCGCTTCTCGATGTCGTCGAGCATCGCCTTCATGGCGTTGCGCTGCAGGCCTTCCTGGCTACCGCACAGATCGCACGGAATAATCGGGAACTTCATGGCGCCGGCGAATTTCTCGAGATCGGCTTCCGCACAATAGGCGAGCGGCCGCAGCACCATGACATCGCCTTCGTCGTTGAGCAGCTTCGGCGGCATGGCGGCGAGGCGTCCGCCATGGAACAGGTTCATGAAGAAGGTTTCCAGTATGTCCTCGCGGTGATGACCGAGCACCAGCGCCGAGCAGCCCTCCTCGCGGGCAATGCGATAGAGATGGCCGCGCCGCAGCCGCGAGCACAACGAGCAATAGGTGCTGCCCTCGGCCAGCTTGTCGGTGACCACCGAATAGGTGTCCTGATATTCGATGCGATGCGGAATGGCATGGCTGTCGAGATAATCGGGCAATATGTGCTTGGGAAAGTTCGGCTGGCCCTGGTCGAGATTGCAGGCCAACAGCTCGACCGGCAGCAGCCCGCGCCATTTGAGATCGAGCAGCACGGCAAGCAGGCCGTAGGAATCCTTGCCGCCCGACAGAGCGACCAGCCAGCGGTCGCCGGGCCTCACCATGGAGAAATCGTCGATCGCCTGCCGGGCAAGCCGCAACAGCCGCTTGCGCAGCTTGTTGAACTCGACGGAGGACGGCACATCGGCAAACAGAGGATGAAAGCCGCCTTCGGTGTCGGCGACCGGTTCGAGTGTTTCGGCGTCTGGCAGCATATTCATGGCGCTTCGGCCCCAAGATCCTGTTGCCGCCCGCAGTACCGCATCGGACCGAAAATCGAAATCGATTTCGGAATCACACCGCGGAAAAGGAACGAAAAAGAAAAGGCCGCCTCGACGGGCGGCCTTCGATTGTATCGCGACGAACGCGCCGATCAGCGCGAATAGAATTCGACGACCAGGTTCGGTTCCATCTGCACGGCAAACGGAACGTCCGCCAGGCCGGGGATGCGCGTGAAAGCCGCGGTCATCTTGTTGTGATCGGCCTCGATATAATCGGGCACGTCGCGCTCGGCCAGGCCCACCGATTCCAGCACGATGACCAGCTGCTTCGACTTCTCGCGCACTTCGATGACATCGCCCGGCTTGCAGCGGTACGAGCCGATGTTGACGCGCTTGCCGTTGACGTTGATGTGGCCGTGATTGACGAACTGGCGCGCCGCAAAGATGGTCGGCACGAATTTGGAGCGGTAGACGACGGCGTCGAGGCGCGATTCGAGCAGGCCGATCAGGTTCTCCGAGGTGTCGCCCTTGCGGCGGTCCGCCTCTTCATAGACCTTGCGGAACTGCTTTTCCGAAACGTCGCCATAGTGGCCCTTCAGCTTCTGCTTGGCGCGCAGCTGCAGGCCGAAATCGGAAAGCTTGCCCTTGCGGCGCTGGCCATGCTGGCCGGGGCCGTATTCACGCTTGTTGACCGGGGACTTCGGGCGGCCCCAGATGTTTTCGCCAAGACGGCGGTCGATCTTGTACTTCGCGGATTCGCGCTTGCTCATCGCATTCCCTTTCAAAACAATGCACCCGGAACCTCATGGTCCGGGTGAAGGAAACGCGCCCTCCTCTGGCCTCCGTTTTCGAGACCTGACAGGGTTTTCCACGCAACGCGACGGAAAACCCACGGGACACGTCATTTCAAACAAGACATAAGGAAAGTAAAACCGGCTTCCCAAACGTCTTGCACACATAAAGAAAACCACCGGGCATTGCGGCCCGGTGTTGGTGGGCTGGTTAAACGGAGATTTAACCGCTGTCAAGCTTCTGGCTGGCGCGAATCGCCGAACCGGATAGTGTTACGGTTGTAGAATGTGCCGGATGTGGCGGGAGGTTGCGCCAGCGGCATCAGGAAGGGACTGAAGTCAGAGGAGCTGGAATTCGCATGAAGAAGTTCTTCCTTACGTTGGTAGGCGCCGCGGTGATGGCCGGCACGATGGCGGTCGCGCCCGAGCCAGCGCAGGCCCGGCATTGGCATGGGCACAGGCATCACCAGGTCTGCCGCATCGTGGTCAAGAAGAAGGTGGTGTGGCGCCACGGTCATCGCAAGGTCATCCGCTACAAAGTGCGGCGCTGCGGGTGGGGCTGGAACTGGTAATTTTCGTCCTCGCCCGTTGAGACTTCATGGCCCGCGGCTCAGCCGCGGGCCTTTTATTGACCGGCATCCGCCGTCAGAATGGCCAGTCGATCAGTGTTTCGACTTCTTTTCCGGCAGGCCCTTGCGCTTGGTCTCGGCGAATTCCTCGAGCTGTTTTTCGCTCATGGATTTATACATTCCCTTCGACGCGCCTTTGAGCGCGCCCTTCTTGGTCTCGCCGCGCTTGGCTGACAATGCCGCGCCGGCCGCTTTCTGCTGGGCTTTTGAGGTGGCTGGCATGATGGTTTCTCCCGTTTCCGATGAGAGGAAAACGCATTGTCTGGTGTGATGTTCCCAAAGCGAAAATTGCTTGCGGTCAGGATACCGCCAAGCCAAAACCCTGCATCAGCCGGCGCGTCGGAAAATCGGCGCTGTTCGAGGTGAAGAATGCAAGGTCGGCGCCTTCGGGCAGTGCCTCTCTGCGATAACAGGCCTCGGTATCGGCGAGCAGCGACAGCGCGCGGCGTGCGATCGCCTCGGCCGGGTCGAGCCAGTCGACCGGCCAAGGTGCTGTCTTGCGCATGCGGTTGGCCAAAAACGGATAATGGGTGCAGGCAAGCACGACGATGTCGGTGCGCAGCCCATCATGCTCGACGAAGCACGGCGCGATCTCTGCGCGCACGGCGTCCTCGTCGACAAAACCGTCGCGCATATAGGCTTCGGCCAATCCCGCCAGCCTGTCGCTGGCGACCAGGCGGACATGGCATTTCTGCGCCCATTTGCTGATCAGATCGCGCGTGTACTGGCGCTTGACGGTGCCGGGCGTCGCCAGCACCGAAACCAGACCTGAGCGCGTGCGTTCCGCCGCCGGCTTGATGGCCGGCACGGTGCCGACGAAAGGGCGGCCGGGAAACCTCTCGCGCAAGGCATCGATGACCAGTGTCGAGGCGGTGTTGCAGGCGATGACCGAAATGGCCGGCGAAAACCGGTCGAGCAGCCTGGCGAACAACTCCAGGATATGTGTTCTCAGCGCCGGCTCCTCCCAGCCGCCGAAGGGGAACCCCGCGTCGTCGGCGACATAGACGAAGCGGCGGTCAGGCATCAGCACGCGCGCCTCACGCAGCACGGTGAGGCCGCCAATGCCGGAATCGAACATCAGGATCGGACGGGCGCTCGATGGATCGGTCATTGTCATTGAGTCACTAAGGGCTGGGAGTCACTAAGGGCTGGGAATCACAAACGAGATCACGAGGGAAGGCCCGGCCCATGCTTTCTGCTTCGGCCAATGATGGTTTATCCCGGCCGCTTCTATCTGGAACCATCATGGCCTTGATGCGGCGAGACGGTCACACAAGGCCGCGCTTGCCGAAGCTGCCGGGCCGCGGCCGGCCGTTCGCCGGAGATGCAGGTTGAGATGCAGGGTGGTTCGACGGCACCGGTGCGGCGCGCATGGCGTAGGCTGGAGCCAGGGCCGTCGCGCCGGCGGCTGACGCTGAATGGAGCGCGGCGGCGCCGCGCAGCGGCCCGGGCGGGTCGAAATCGTCGAAACTCAGGGATGACGCCATATCCGCAGAGCCACCGCCCGCCGGCTTGGCCGCCAAGATGACGGCCCACAGCCCGACAAGAGCTAATCCCAGCAGGTTAAGGCCGGAATGCGAATCTTCGCCGTCGAATTTTACGACAAGAACAGTGCCGGCCTGCAGGATCGCAAACAGCGTCGAGAACACGATATACGACCAAAGGATCCAACCCGACCCTTGCGCGTCGCGGCTTCGACGCCAGGCGAAATTCGCGCGTAACAGAACGATCACCAGCGAGGCGACGAGAACGGCTGCGGCCAGCCCTTCCCTGGAAGGTCCGGGCTTTGAATTGGCCAAACCCTCGATGCCGATGGTCAGCACGACGCACAGCACAAAGGTCACGATTTCCGCAACCAGCAAGGCCGCGGAATAGAAAAAAAAGCGAAGACGCCCGATATTTGAATTGAACATCGAAAGGATCCATCGTTTTCCAGACAATGGATCACACCAAATAACATTCGGTTACTGGTGAGGTATGGGCAGTTCCGAGGCTAGTCTTTGTCTTTCGCCCTCGCAGCGCGTGCCGCGGCCGCCGGGAGCCGCCTTGGATCGTCGCCGGGCGATCCGTCGCCGCGCGGCATGGCCGGCGAGAACCTGTCCAGCGATGATATTATGCCGCGCAGCACCTTAAGCTCCGGCTCGGCAAAGCCGGCGCGGGTCAGCACTGCACGCAAATTGTCGACCATCTTCGGCTTCTTCGCTGCCGGGCGGAAATAGCCGCGCGCCTCCAGTGCACCTTCCAGATACGCAAACAGGCCGTGCAATTCTTCCTTGGCAGCCGGCGGCATTTCGGGGCCGGAGAAGTTGGTCCTGGTCTCGTCTTCCAGGCCGGACTTCATCCATTCATAGGACATCAGCAGGGCCGCCTGGGCGATGTTGAGCGAGGAGAAGGCTGGATCGACGGGGAAGGTGACGATCTCGTCGGCAAGGCCGACCTCGTCATTATAGAGGCCGAAGCGCTCGCGGCCGAACAGGATGCCGGTGCGCTGGCCGGCCCGCTGCCGCGCCCGCAGCGCCCTGCCCGCCTCGACCGGACCGCGCACCGGCTTGAAATTGTCGCGCGCGCGCGCCGTGGTGGCGAAGACGAAGTTCAAATCGGCAACCGCCGAGGCCAGGTCATCGAATACCTTGACGGCATCGATGACGTGGTCGGCGCGGCTTGCGGCGGCACGCGCCTTCTCGCTCGGCCAGCCGTCGCGCGGATTGACGAGCCGCAGCTCGGAAAGGCCGAAATTGGCCATGGCGCGTGCAACCATGCCGATATTCTCGCCGAGCTGCGGCTCGACCAGGATGATCGCCGGTCCGGACGCTGGAGTTCCGGAGGCAAGAGGGGTTTCGGGATCCTGGGTAGCGGCCATGGTTGTCAGTGAACTGCTGTTTGCGGCATTTCGCAGTCCCCTGCCACATTTGGCGGCGAAAATGAAGCTTTCGCAAGGAATGCCGACACTACGGCGCGGTTCGCCGTTTGCGCGGCCAAAAAGCCTTTGATATACGGGCCGCATCCCAGGGCCGGCAGCCGTGCGGGCAAGGCCGTTCCGTTCCCCAAAAGCGAGGCATTCTTTCCATGGCGAAGATCAAGGTGGCGAACCCGGTCGTCGAACTCGACGGCGACGAGATGACCCGCATCATCTGGCAGTTCATCAAGGACAAGCTGATCCACCCTTATCTCGACCTCAAGCTCGAATATTACGACCTCGGCATCGAGCACCGCGACGCCACCAACGACCAGGTGACCATCGATTCGGCCAACGCCATCAAGAAATACGGCGTCGGCGTGAAATGCGCGACGATCACGCCCGACGAGCAGCGCGTCGAGGAATTCAAGCTGAAGAAGATGTGGAAGTCGCCGAACGGCACCATCCGCAACATCCTCGGCGGCACCATCTTTCGCGAGCCGATCATCATGAAGAACGTGCCGCGGCTGGTGCCCGGCTGGACCAAGCCGATCATCGTCGGCCGCCACGCCTTCGGCGACCAGTACCGCGCCACCGACTTCCGCTTCCCCGGCAAGGGCAAGCTGACGATCAAATTCGTCGGCGAGGACGGCCAGGTGATCGAGCACGACGTCTTCGACGCACCCGGCGCCGGCGTCGCCATGGCCATGTACAATCTCGACGAATCGATCCGCGAATTCGCCCGCGCCTCCCTGAACTACGGCCTGCTGCGCAATTACCCCGTCTACCTCTCGACCAAGAACACCATCCTCAAAGCCTATGACGGACGCTTCAAGGACATCTTCCAGGAGGTCTACGAGGCGGAGTTCGAAGCAGAATTCAAAGCGAAGAAACTCTGGTACGAGCACCGGCTGATCGACGACATGGTGGCCTCGAGCCTGAAATGGTCGGGTGGCTATGTCTGGGCCTGCAAGAATTATGACGGCGACGTGCAGTCCGACACGGTGGCGCAAGGCTTCGGCTCGCTCGGCCTGATGACCTCGGTGCTGATGACGCCGGACGGCAAGACCGTCGAGGCGGAAGCCGCGCACGGCACCGTCACCCGCCACTATCGCCAGCACCAGAAGCGCGAGGAGACCTCGACCAATTCGATCGCCTCGATCTTTGCCTGGACGCGCGGCCTCGCGCACCGCGCCAAGCTCGACGACAATGCCGAACTGAGGCGCTTTGCCGAGACGCTGGAAAGGGTCTGCATCCAGACGGTCGAGTCCGGCTTCATGACCAAGGACCTGTCGCTGCTGATCGGCCCCGACCAGCCATGGCTTTCGACCACCGGCTTCCTCGACAAGATCGACGAGAATTTGCAGAAAGCGATGGCCTGAGCCCAACCGGCATGGGCAAGCCCGTCGTCTACGGCGCGGACTACAGCGTCTATGTGCGCATCGTGCGGCTGGTGCTGGAGGAAAAGGGCGTCGGCTACGAGCTCGTGCCCGTCGACATCTTTGCCGCGGATGGCATTCCCGGCTGGTATTTCGAGCACCAGCCGTTCGGCCGCATCCCGGCCTTCGAGCAGGACGGCTTTCGCCTCTACGAGACCGGCGCGATTGCCCGTTATGTCGACGAAGCCTTTGACGGCCCGGCGCTGCAACCGGTCGAATCTCGGCCTCGAGCACGCCTGAACCAGATCACCGGCCTGCTCGACGCCTACGCCTACAGGACCATGGTCTGGGATGTCGCTGTCGAGCGGCTGGAAAAAACGCCGCCCGACGATGCCGTGATCGCCAACGGGTTGCGGCAGGCAAGAACGGCATTGCAGGCGCTCTCCTCGCTGAAAGCCGAAGGGCCTTGGCTGTTGGGAACGGACCTGACGCTGGCCGACCTGCACGCCGCACCGATCATCGGCTATTTCGTCAAGGTCGCCGAGGGACAAGCCCTGCTGGCCGAGTTTGCCGATATTCGGGATTGGTATGCGCGCATCACTCAACGCGCGAGTTTTGCGAAAGCCGAAAAGGCAGGGTGACAAAGATACGAGAGGCCGAGGGACAGCACCCCCCTCTGTCCTGCCGGACATCTCCCCCTCAAGGGGGGAGATTGGCAGGTTCATTGCCCCGCTTTTCTTCAATCATTGACAAGTGGCGAAGGCAATCGTGACATCCAATCTCCCCCCTTGAGGGGGAGATGTCCGGCAGGACAGAGGGGGGTGCTGTCCCGCCGAGGCTGGCGACAAATTCTCCCAGATCCTTGCCTTCTCTGCCTCGCAAGCCGCTCAATCGGGAAGGTAGATCTCCGCCTTCATGAAGGTCTTCGCACGGC
>NZ_JAMYPX010000031.1:0-56943 GCF_040320585.1 Mesorhizobium sp. M0663 | reverse complement strand
TTCGCCAAAGCAACAGCAGCCTGATCAGACCAGATACCGTTCCCGATTCGAAGGCCATCCGTCGAAAGCGCTCGCGTCAACGTGCAGCGAAAATAGCGCTTACAGCCAGTCTGAGGGCGCGGTATGATAAAAAGCTTCATCGAGAGCGCGTCAGACTCCAATTATGACCCCCTCGTAATCTCGGTCTGCAACCATTCGCTTGTTTCGGCGAGCGGATGGAGCAGGCATTGTGAACGATCCTGTCGAAATGCGTCGGCGACGGCGCGCCCGCATCTGCAACGAAGCCGTCGTGCGGCCCGCCGGCAAGCACTGCCATGGAGCGCCAAGGAGTGCGCAGCACTCCGGTCGACTACGCGGTGAGCGCGGTCCCCCGGGCATTTACCAGGTCTGCAATGTGCCCCTCTCCGGCAGCGACTTCGGTCTTTCCGATCAGCGACATGATTGCCGATCGCGTTTTGAAGAGTGGGCTGTGAACGGGCATTCAGGACTCGGAGGCATGCCGCCCGCGGATTCCAGAATGATGTCCCTCGCTTTTTCCGAATTGATCGCTCTCCGATTTCGAGATTATTCCGACCCCCTGAAGATGGTCGGCCCGGGTGCTCTGCCGGTCTTAAAGGTCTCTTTCGCATGGGTTGCTGAAGAGTGGACCGAGATGGCGGGGGAGAGATTTGAGCAAGCAAGGCCTGCGTGAACGCAAGGCGACGTCCGCCAGCCTCGTCTTATCTTGATCGTCGTTCTCGTGCGAACACGGCCGTGTCGAGATCGATTGCCTCGACCCCGAGCAATTGATGCGCCTTTGATGGCTGGCGGCGCGCGATAGGCCTGTCCGGATGGTACTATCTATGTCGCGCCATACCGGTCAGACGGCATCAATGGCGTCTGCTGTTTCGGCAATATCGGACTCGGTGTGAGCCGTGCTCAGGAAGAAGGATGCCCGGCTTGTAATGCGGACGCCGCCGTCCAGCAGCTTGGCGACGAACTCATCGCCAGCGCCACGGTCGGCAAGCCTCAGGTCCCGATAGCTCCGAATGCGCAGTTCCGACGGGACGAAGAAGAGGCCGAAGTGCGCGCCATAGCCTTGGATTGCGCAGCGATCCCATGCCGCCTTACGGCGTCTCTGATTCGCTCAGCCAGCTGGGTTCCCCTGTCTTCGAGGTTTTTGAGCCCCTCTCCGCCATGAGAACAGGTCTCATTCAGTGCCGCCAAGCCGACGCAGAGGCCAATCACATTCAATAAATTGTTTTCGAGATCTTTTTCGTCACAGATCGTGCCGACTTGTTTCAAAGTCGCCCTTCGGCCTCAACCCTCGCGCTCGATTGCTTGATCACATCTGGAAGCACGATCGGCCTCACGCGTTCATAGGCGCGGCTCGCCCTTAGAACACGCCTGTCCGCGTGTCGAGGAGCCACAATCTGAAAAGAGACCGGAAGGCCATCTGAGGCGAAGCCGCACGGCATCGCGGCGGCAGGCTGGTGCGTCAGGTTGAATGGGAAGGCGAACGGTATCCAATCCCACATTGAGGATAGATGGGGTGGATGAAGAGTGCCAGTTTCAAAAGCTGTCACCGACACCTGCGGTGTGATTAGGAGATCGAAGTGTTCATAGAACTCGTTAATCGTGCGAGCGAGGCGCTCCCGCTCTTGCCATGCACTAAACAACTGCCCGGCCGTTACTCTTCGTCCCCGCTCCGCCATCTCGCGCAACCCGGGATCCAACATCTCTAGCTCGGCTTCTGAAAGGCTCGCGAGGCTCGATGCCAGACCAGATTCATAAAACGTCAAGAAGCAGTGGAGAGGATTTTCGATCTTGGGCGTCGCTTCTTCGACCACGGCACCAAGCTGCTCGAAATGCAGCGCCGCCTCCGCGACGACTTCGGCAACCTCGGCGTCTACCTTGGCGTAGCCCAGCGTGGGGCTGTATGCGATCTTCAGGCCGGCAATGCCCTCATCCAGCCCGTCGAGGTAGGTGCGTTTCTCCGCTTGCAGCGCGAGCCAATCCCGTGAGTCGGAACGCGCCATGACCGTCATCATGAGGGCGGCGTCAGCAACCGTTCGGGTGATCGGACCGTAGTGGCCGAGCTGCGCCATGGAGCCATAGCCCTGCGGATACATAGGAACCCGTCCGAACGTGGGCTTGAGCCCGAACACGCCGCAGAAGGCGGCGGGGATGCGGATGGAGCCCCCACCATCGCTGCCCTGGTGCAGCGCGCCCATGCCGGCCGCCGCCGCAATCGCAGCGCCGCCGCTCGATCCGCCGCAAGTCCTGGTCGGATCCCAAGGATTGCGGCTGATCCCAGAGAGCGGGCTGTCGGTAACAGCCTTCCAACCGTACTCAGGCGTCGTGGTCTTACCGACCAGCACAGCGCCCTGCTCCTTCAGTCGCGCGACCACCGGCGCGTCTTCGGTCCACGGGCCTTCCGCATTCACCGTTCGCGACCCCTTGCGCGTCGGCCATCCCTCCGTGAGGGACTGGTCTTTGACAGACGCCGGAATTCCATCAACCAGACCGATCGGCTCACCCCGAGCCCATCGATGCTCCGATGCGCGTGCTGTGGTACGCGCGCGGTCGGGGTCGACCAGGACGAACGCGTTCAGGATGGGGTTCACTCGATCGATGCGCTCCAATACTGCATCAAGGACCTCTACGGGGGAAAACTCCCGCACCTTAAAACCTCGGATGAGATCCGTCGCGGAATAGCTCGCAAGGTCAGTCATGTTGTTCTTCCTGCCAGAAAATGATCGGTCCAAGCTTGGGAAGCGGCGGCCTAGCCCGGATTGACATGCTCCCCGATTTGTCCCCGCATATAGGTGAACCTGTTCACGCCCCGCAGCGCCCGCACCATCAGCGCCAGCGACCCAGGTCGGGACGAACTCTTCCATCACGCGCTCCATCCGCTCCTCAGCCATCGAAGGACCCCGTTGCAATTGGCGAAACGCGTTGCGGTTCCGATCGGCGTCGACGCCCATGCCGATTGTTTAGTGGGGTCCAACAGTCGCCCACGTTACTCCTCAGTCATGCTTGAGCCATCTATGCCATCAACCCGAAGCTCGACCGCACCAATTCGTCCCGCGCGCGTGAAAGGAGTTCCACAATTTCGCTCTTGGTTTGGACAGAAATCGGCAGCTTAGGTAATTGACAGCGTCCGATTGCGTTTTCGTATAAGCGCGATATCGAGATGCGCTGCTATTGTTTTCGGCGACAATCTTGATACCTGAGCCTGTAAAGGACTTGGCGTCGCAAGGGATCATCGGCTGCCTTGAGTGGGTGGTCGAAGTCGTCGTTTAGATCATGGGACATGCCAATGCGTTCCATAACCCGTTGTGAGGCGACATTGCCCACCGCTGCATTCGCGACGATTTGGTCCAGCTTTAAATTTTCGAACCCGAAGTCAAGAACGGCAGCGGCGGACTCGGTTGCATATCCATGCCCCCAGTAGTCTGGATCCAGCCTCCAGGAGATTTCAACCGCCGGCGTGAAATGCGCTTGATAGTCCACGTTAATAAGGCCACAGAAGCCGACAAATCCTGAAGTGTCGAAACGCTCGATCGCCAAAAGACCATAACCAAGCGTTTTGAAATGCTCGCGCTCTCGATTTATCCAGACTTCAATCGCGGCTCGATCGCCGATATTGGAGAGATACTTTCCAACTCTAGGATCACTGACCATTCGAACGATTGGTTCGACGTCTTCGTCCTTCCATTCCCGCAGCAGCAGGCGTTGCGTCCGCAGTTCCATCAGTATCCCATCCTCCTGTTGGAGATGTTGAAGATCGCTCCAAATGAGCAGCCGCAGTCGTTCGAGGCCAGCCGCGCTACTGTGCGCAATGCGCCTCGACCGCCGGCTTCGACCGCCCAATTGCTTGACAAGGCAAGGGCACGCCTTTTGGAGTTAGTCATCTATGGCTCCGAGAAATGCCACAAGGTTGTCCCCGAGTTCGGGGCAGGGATATCCGCCTTCCTGCAGCATGGCGATAGGCCCATTGAAGTCGCCTATGACCTTGGCAGCCTTCCGGAGTCCATCCGCGGTGACGTCAAACACGCTAAGGGGATCGCCGCGGTAGGCGTCGAGGCCAAGCGCAATCAATAGGACATCCGGGCCGAAATCTCCTATCCTTTGCATGCCCGCCGCGATTGCAGCGACAAAGGCCGCATCGTCGCTGCCATGCTTCAGCGGAAGATTGACATTGAAACCTTCTCCAGCACCGGAGCCAGTTTCATCTGCATAGCCGCTGAAGAACACCGGAAATCCATCAGGATCGGCATGGACCGACACCGTCAGAACGTCAGGCCGCTGATAGAAGATCTGCTGAGTGCCGTTCCCATGATGGATATCAATATCAAGAATTGCGACGTGCTCGGCTCCTTTCATCCGTAGCGATTCAGCAAGGGTCGCAACGTTGTTTAGGTAGCAAAATCCCCAGGCCATCTCGGTACAGGCGTGATGGCCAGGCGGCCGGCAAAGTCCATACGAACGGCGATGGCCGCCCGCGATCAAATCACCGACGTTAAGGGCAACGTCTACACTGGATCGCGCCGCCGCCCAGGTTCCGCGCCCGACGGGACATGCCGTGTCGGCCTGGTGGAATCCAGAGCGAGCAACGATATGGCTGGCGTAGTGTGACGCAAAACGGTTGGGGTGCGTGTTGGGCACAATTTCCGGACCGGCATTGGGCAACGCAAGCCATTCATGGATACCATTCTCCAGAAAGTCGAGATAACGTGCCGTGTGCACGCGCGTCAGTATGGAAGCGTCAGCCCGGTTCGCCTCTGTCGGCTCGTGCCCCGCAGCGATCGCCGACGAGAGAAGCATCTCGGCACGCTCTGGCCGCTCAGGGCTTTGCACCAGCCTTCCGCGATGGATGAAAGTTTGGGGATCATGGCTGCGGTGGCCTTCCGAGTAAACGATTTTCATGTCTATCGCTTTCTCGAGACCTAGACTGTCGCACCAAGAACCCATGGCGCAAATTCGGCCGCGCCAAAGTCGAACTCTTCGCTTTTGGTATGTTCCCCCGACGCGACCCGCAGAATTAAATCGAAGATTCTCTTGCCGCATTCCTCGACGGTTTCGCTCCCGCTGAGGATCTCGCCGCAATTGACGTCCATGTCGTCCGTCATGCGCTGGTACATCGCTGTATTCGATGCCAGTTTGATCGACGGTGCCGGCTTGCAGCCAAACACACTGCCTCGCCCGGTAGTAAAGCAGATGAGATTTGCACCGCCTGCAACCTGGCCGGTCGCGGACACCGGGTCGTATCCCGGAGTGTCCATGAACACCAAGCCGGGGCCCTTGACGGTCTCGCCATATTTGACAACGTCGACCAGGTTTGTTGTGCCGCCTTTGGCCATAGCTCCCAGCGATTTCTCGACGATCGTACTTATCCCACCGGCCATGTTGCCCGGGGAACGATTGTCGTTCATCACCGCGCCTTCTCGCTTGAAGTAAGCGTCCCACCAATTCATTAGCGCGATCAGCTTTTCGCCGACTTCACGGGATACCGCACGTCTCGTTAGCAGATGCTCGGCACCATAGGTTTCTGGCGTTTCGGATAGGATCACTGTGCCGCCGTGGCGCACGAGAATATCGCTCGCAGCTCCCAGGGCAGGGTTCGCCGTGACACCCGAGAGGCCGTCCGAGCCCCCGCACTGCAGCCCGACAGTCAGTTCACTCGCAAGAATGGGTTGTCGGCTAGCCTGGTTCGAGTCCTTGAGGACATCCCGCACGAATTCAACCGCAGCCTCCACGGTTTTTCTTGCGCCGCCCATCGTCTGGATATCCATGCTGCGCACCCGGCCTGTCAGGCTTTGGTCCTCGAGCAGACCGCCGACCTGGTTGACCTCGCAGCCTAATCCAAGAACGATGACGTGGCTGAAATTCACATGTCGCGCGTAGCCGCCAAGCGTGCGGCGTAGGAGCGTCAGCGGTTCACCCCCTGTCATGCCGCAACCTGTCTTGTGCGTCAGCGCAACGACGCCATCGACATTGGGAAACTCGACCAGCGGATTAGTGCCGGTATACGGGTTTTTCTTGAACACCTCCGCGACGAGAGCGGCCACGTGACTGCTACAGTTCACGGTACTCAGGATTCCGACGTAATTCCGCGTCGCTGCCCGGCCATCCGGGCGGCGAATCCCCATAAACGTTGCCGGGATATCGACGTAGTCGGTCTGACGAACCGCCGCGCCGAAAGCATAGTCCTTTGCGAACTCACCGAGCCCCATGTTTTGCAGGTGAACATGTAACCCGGGCTCTATGTCTTTTGTAGCAAAGCCGATGATCTGACCGTAGCGCAGGATTGGTTCGCCGGACTTAATGAATCTGATGGAGACCTTGTGTCCGGCCGGGATCGGCCCCTTGGCGATTAGCGATCCGCCCAACGCCGTGCCCTGCGTTAGCATCCGGCGCGCGATCGCGACATTGTCGCTTTTGTGCAAGACCAGCATTAGGCTGAGATCGTGTTGTTGTGTGGTATCGCTTTGCATCGCTACTCCTCGCTTGCTGGCCGGCCAGACACCCTCACCGCTTTGAATACCAGGTCGCGAATAGAACTCAGCGGACGCACGTCACCGGCCCCCAGTGAGCAGCAATTCGATCCTCCAGGGATGCGGAGCATTTCATTGCCTCCAATTGCCCAGTTTTTAGGCCGCCGCGGACTTGCGGTTCTTCAGCGCGGCGATCGTGTTGTGGATGACAGAAACCACCCGATCGCGCTCTTCTCCGACCAACGACAAACGCGGTGCACGCGTCCATTCGGACGCGCCGTAAACAAGATGCTCAGCCAGCTTGATGTACTGGACAAGCTTTACGCTGGTATCCAAATGAAATGCCGGCGTCATGACACGATACAGTTCCAGTGCCTCGGCGAACTTTCCGGCTCGGCCCAACTCGAAGATGCGGACGCACTCTTCGGGCCACGCATTCGTCATTCCTGAAACCCACCCCGTCACGCCCAAGGCGAGGCTCTCAAGTATCAAATCATCGACGCCGCAAAACACGGCAAATCGATCTCCAAGATCGTTATAGAGATCGGTGACTCGGCGAATGTCACCCGATTCTTCCTTGATGCAGACGATCTGATCGACATCCTCCAGCGTACGCAGGATTGCCGGCGTCACGTCGACGCCATAGGCGATCGGATTGTTGTAGATCATGATTGGGAGATCGCAGCCAGCCGCGAGCGTCCGGTACCACTCGGATGTTTCGCGGGGATCGGATTTATATGCGATACTGGGGAAGGCCATCAATCCTTCCGCCCCGAAGCTTTGGAACTTGCGCGCCGTCTCGACCGCGGCCTCCGTTGAAACCTCCGCCAATCCCGAAAGGAGCGGAACCCGTCCACCTACGACTTCCTTTGCGGCTCGGATAACTTTCTCTTTCTCAGACGGCTTCAACGACGCATTCTCACCCAACATCGGGAGGACAATAATGCCGGAAACACCGCTGCGAACGAGCCGTTCAATGCTGCCCTGCGTCGCACGCAGATCAACATCGCCATTTTCCTGCAACTTCGTCGTGACCGCCGGAAAAACGCCTGACCAGTTAGCTCTCATTATACCTCGCTTGTACTATGTTCTCGGCTCACGCCCTCGACGGGCCGAACGTCATTCTTAATGGAACCATATCCTATTTGTTGTGCGATAGGTTGTCAATTGGGATCGCCGCATTGGTCAATCCGCAGGATCTGGCCGCATCACCACCGCAACAGAGTGAGTGGCAGCTGCAAGGGGCGTGGATCCGGTCTCGGCGGTGATTCACCGCGGCGCGCTGGCGCAGGCGTCACTCTAGCCTTCGACCGGATGACCACGGCCCGGTGAGTGCGATCGAGGAACGCGGTGGCGACGATGGGAATCGCCGAAGACCTCACCCGACTTGGCAAAGCCGCAATATCGATGGGAGGCTCATGACGCCCATTGGTAGTGGGCGTTGAAGAGCTGGAAGAACAGTTTACCGCCACCGGGACGACCGGCAGATAGCCGATTTCCCAGCGGTGCGAGTGTCGCGGGCGAAAGTGGATCCCTTTGCGCAAAGCATTGGCCATCGCTTCTGCCGCAAAGAGCAACAGCAACACGCCGGCATCATCCTTTTCGCACCGCCGGGCTGAACGCCATGAGACTCAGGATCTCAAGCAGCACCTGAGCAGCGGCATGCGCCGTGTTGGTAGTGCAGTCGTATCGGGGAGCGACCTCGACGACATCGCCGCCCACGAGGTTGAGGCCTTTCAGACCGCGCAGGATCGCCATAACCTCACGCGTCGTCAGCCCGCCGGTCTCGGGCGTGCCGGTGCCCGGCGCAAAGCTCGGGTCGAGGCTGTCGGTGTCGAAGGAGATGTAAGTCGGGCCGTCGCCCACTAGCTCGCGTGCTCTGGCTATCACGGCGGGAATGCCTAGGGTGTCAATCTCCTCTGCATGAACGACCGTCATGCCGGAATCGTAGGAGAATTCCCACAGAAATTCGCTCGAGCCGCGAATGCCGATCTGGATCGTGCGCGTCGGATCGAGCACTCCGTGTAGCACCGCGTTGCGGAATGGCCCGCCATGGTGGTTCATTTGCAAGCGGCGTGGCCACGCCTGTTCGTCCCCGCCAATAGTGGCTGGTCCTGCATGGTGTAGCTAATGCGCAATGTAGGAGACAGGTCTCAAGACGACGGTTTGCACTCTTATACGCGGGTTGGATACCGCATTTCTTTGTGTACGCCTGGGGCTGCTTCTATCTTAGCACGGGCATCGACGTCGTCGGCCACTCAGTTCCATCGAAGATTCCCCGACCGGGACCCTGCCTCCAACATTGAGCATCAGCAGATGATCGATCTTGTTTCCTCTTTCTAATTGGTCGCCAAATGCGAGCGGCGCTAAGTTAAGCTTGATGAGCTGGTTGCACTTCCTGGCCAATAGCCCACAGGAAGGCCCCCATTTCTCTAGCGATCGCGGTGATCGCGATGGCCTTGTGCTTCCCCGCGAGGATCATTTTTCGGTAGCGAGAGCAGAGGCGGAGCTGACCTTTCCACGCTATTTCGCGAACGGTTCTCGGTAGGCCTTCCAACTGCGCTTGCTTGGTTCGACTTACCCGCGCAGGGAAGCGGTAAGCCCATGCGCCTTCGACCAGCATGCGACGGGCCCGACAGTTCCCGGCCTTAGTGATCCCGCCGCGTTTGACATGTTCACCTGTCGAGCTCTCTGACGGAACGAGGCCAAGAAAGGCCATCAGCTGGCGGGGGTTTTCAAAGCGGCGGATGTCGCCAATTTCGGCAACAAAGACGACGGCGGCAATCAACGATACGCCTCGCAACGCCTGATAGGCTTCGACAACAGGAGCCATCGTCCAGGATTTCACAGTCTCCGAGATCAGATCGGTCAGACGCTTTAAGCGCACCTCGGCATCCTCGATCGCCTGGCAGTATTCCTTGAGCACGATGAAGTGCGCCGGATGCTCGAACTTCAGAGTCGATATCCACCGCATATGCGCCAGCGACCAGGGTGAGCGGCCCGAATAGATGCGGCCATGTCGAAGGAGGAACGACTGAAGCTGCTGACGCGCCCGCTTTTGAGCCTCCTGTGCTGCTTCACGGGCCCGCACGAGATCGCGCATAGCCTCATGCCCGCGGTCCGGCACCCAAACCGCCGTCAGCTCACCCGCACGATGTAACCGTGCCAAGCTGACCGCATCGCGCCGGTTGGTCTTCACTCGATCTCCGGGACGCTTGGGAATTAGTGCCGGTGCCACCACCACACAATCATGGCCCATCTCGGTGAGCTGACGGTAGAGTTCGTAACCTGTAGGCCCTGCCTCGTAACAGAAGTGGAGCTTTGTTCCTCGCTTGGCCAGCTTTTGCACGATGGATGACACCGAGGCCGGATCTGAGGGTATATCCCCGAAAAATCTTACCTCACCACCCCGGTCGCCATCCGCGACGGCTAAAGAAATCTTCAGTTTCGAGACGTCCAGACCGACGAAAAGCCTGTTATGCTGATCCATGGTTCACCCTCGCTAAGCTTGGGGCTCGGCTTCGGCCACTCCGAAGCAACCCCCGATCTCAGCTTATCGCGGGGGTGAGCCACCTTCACCCCGAGAACATACGGTCTTAGTCATGTCCAATGGGCCGCTGGTGTCACAATGGGCGTCAATATGGATGAGGCCGAAGGGCGCTTTTTTCCCGACAGCCTTGAGGATCGGGTAAGTGATCGAATGGTCACCGCCGACTGAGAGCGGCAGCACCCCGGCGTCAACAATCCTGCCGATATAGCGCTCGATATCGTCGTGACTCTGTTCGAGGCGGTAGCGGCTCGCGAAGGGAACGTCGCCGACATCGGCGACTCTGAGTTCATGGATGGGTGCACAACCGAGCACGTGGTTATAGGGATCGATGAAGTCGATAGCGCGCAGCGCGCGCGGACCGAAGCGGGCACCCGAGCGATTCGTGACGCCGAGATCCATTGGCACGCCTAACCCGTCTTATGCACGACGATCGGTCTGAGAGGCTGGCGGATGTAGCCTAAGCGATTGATTTGGCGTAGGATTCGGTTGTCTAAGCCAACCCTGCCACCGCCTCTCGCGAGCCACACCCGCCATGACCGATGATACGTTGCTGCCGCTCTCATTTCCAGCCGTTGGACGCAAGAAGATCGCAGCTGCGTTTGACGGCGGGCGCATCACCTCGGATGGTGGCGTCATGCTGCTGGCAGCGGCCGAGCGACGCCTGCAACTGGCTGACCGGCTGGCCGCCGCGATCCACGGTCCGCGCGATCCAGCGCGGGTGACGCACGCCATGGCCGACATTCTGCGCGCCCGCATCTTTGCGATCGCATGCGGCTACGAGGATGCCAACGATCTCGACCGGCTGCGCACCGACCCGGCCTTCAAGCTCGCCTGCGGGCGGCTGCCCGACAGCGGGATTGATCTGTGCTCGCAGCCGACCTGCTCGCGCCTGGAGAACCTGCCCGACCTGCGCACCGTCATCCGGCTCGGCTGGGTGCTGGTCGATCTGTGGCTGTCGAGCTATGCCGCGCCACCCAAAAGCGTCACGCTCGACATCGACGACACGGTGGATGGCCATCAGCAGCTCTCGCTCTTCAACGCCCATTACGACGAGCGTTGCTTCCTGCCGATCCACATCTACGACGCCGCGACCGGACGCCCCGGTCGCCATGATCCTGCGTCCTGGCAAGACCCCGGCCGGCAAGGAGATCCGCGGCCATCTGCGCCGCCTTGTCCGGCGCATCCGCGCCCGCTGGCCTGCCACCCGCATTCTGATCCGCGGCGATGGCCACTATGGCCGGGCGCAAGTCATGGCCTGGTGCGAGAACAATGCGATCGACTACCTCTTCGGCCTGCCCGGCAACAAGGTACTCCAGCGTCTCGTCGATGAAGCCGCCGACGATATCCGCACCCGCCGCGCGCTCGAGCATAAGCCGGTGCTGCGCGGCTATGCCGAGACCCTATACAAGGCGAAATCCTGGAAGACGGAACGCCGCGCCTGCGCCCGCATCGAGGCAACCACCCTCGGCCTCGACATCCGCTTCGTCGTCACCAATCTCGACAAAGGCTCCGCCGAGCATGTCTACGACGTGATCTACTGCGCCCGCGGCCAGGCCGAAAACCTGATCAAGATGCACAAGTGCCAGCTCGCCTCCGACCGCACCAGCTGCCGCTCACCGATTGCCAACCAGGTCCGTCTCGTCCTGCACACCGCCGCATACTGGTTGATGCTCACCTTGCGCGAGGCGGTGCCCACGACCCATCATCTGCGCAACGCCGAGTTCGCTACGCTGCGACTCAGGCTTCTCAAGCTCGGCGCCCGCGTTACCGAAACCGTCTCGCGCATCCGTCTGGCCTTCGCCGCCGCCTGTCCCGAGGCAAGTCTGTTCCGAGCGATCGCCATCACGCTGCAGCCCGCAGCGCCATGAGCGCCGGGGCATCAAAGCCCCATTGAACCCGCATCAGCCGACCTCCAGCGCGTTCCAAAGTCCAGTCTCAGCTGCGGTGAAAAAGACGCCTCACACCTTCTTGACCGAACGCTCAGCGACAAGGGAACCAAGCTGCTCGTGAATAGGACGGGCTAATATCGCCACCTGCAGGTCGCCGAATTCCGGCCTTTTGGGATCGATCTGTTGATACGGAGCCGACAGGAAAGTCCGCATGCCGGCGTAAGGCGCAACGCGCGCGCCACTTTTGTAGAATCCGTCAGCGATCTCGCGGAAACGAGGGTCGAAGACCTCGCGGTCTCCTTGGTCGCTGTACTTTGCGCGCAGTGCAGCAAGCTGCCTCTCGTCCCACATTAAATTACCTCGTCCTGCAAATGGCTGGCAAAACGATATTGAACACTGTTCTTAGTGGAACCCTATGCTAAACCTTGGAAACCGTGTCAATCGTGGGCGGGAGTTTCGTGGCCCGCCTAGAGCAACAGGGCCCACATGGGTAATGCAGGCGGAATCTGAAAGCTCGCCCAATATGGCGCTCCCTTGATGAAGCATCGCTCAACGGCGAGGGGCAGTGGCGGGATCGCTCTTCCCGGTGCCGGTTAGCCCGGGATGGCGGTTCTTGTCGAAGGAGGGCTGGAAGGAGAAGCCGAAGCCAGAGTGTCTTGACGCTCGCCGAGCCGCCCCGAGCCGCCCCGAGCCGCTCAAGGACTGGGACGACATCGAGATCACCGAGCAGGAGTGCCTGATGTTCGCGACGTGGTGTCAGCTTCGAGGATAAGCGGTGCATGATCAACAAATGTGAACACCTGGGGCGGTGACATGCGCTGCGCGACCCTGCCTTGGCCCGGGACGCGGGGTTGCGCTGCCATCGAGGCCGCCCGGGCGCCGGCCAAGGCTCGGCTTCGGCGGCTCCCTCAATCGCCGCAGCCGCTTCGTGTCAGCCGGTGCCGGCGGACGTGCGCTTGGCCCGGGCCTCGGCGATCAGGCACAAAATCTCGTAGGCCACGTTGACAGTCGAGATGGCGGTCCGGCCGGCCGGGTCGAGCAACGGCAGCAGCTCAACGACGTCGGCGCCGATGAAGTCTAAGCCTCGCAGGCCGCGCAGGATTACCTGGACGTCCCGCACACTCAGCTCCCCTGGCTCGGGCGACTGCGTGCCTTGGACGTAGGCGATGTCGAGGGAGTCAATATCGAAGCTAAGGAAGGCCGGTTGCTCTCCCACCACCTTCCGGATGCGATCGATGACACCATGGCGGCCGAGCGCGGCGCAGTCGTCGTCGGTTAACACCGTCACCCCCTGCGCCTTGGCCCACTCCAGGGACTCTATGTCGCGCATGACGCGAATGCCGATCATGATGTAGCGCCTGGGGTCGATCAGCCCCTCCTCGATGGCGCGGCGGAAACCGGTGGCGCAGTTGACGCGGCTGCCGTCGATCTCATCGTAGATGTCGGGGTGGGCGTCGAAATGGACCATGCCGAATGGCACCCTCACCCCCGCCTGGGCCATGCCGCGCATGATCAGCAAGGTGATGGTGTGGTCCCCGCCGATGCCCATGGGCACGGCCCCGGCCGTGGCGATGCGCGAGAAGAACTTGCTGATGTCCCGGATCGATTGCTCGGGGTTCAGGGGGTTGACCGGCGCGTCGCCGACGTCGCCGATGCGGCACCAGGTGAAGGGGGCGCGGTCGGTGAGCGCGTGCACCTGCCGCACCGTGTGCGAGAAGGCGCGGGCCTGGTCAGGCCCGAAGCGCTGGCCGGTCCAGCCGTAGGAGCCCTGGTCGAATGGAACCCCCGCGATGGCGATGTCCAGGCCCTCCGGCCCGGGCCGCTTTTCGGCGCGCAACAGCCCGTGCTGGGTGGAGAACCGTCCGACCCCCGCGGGCTGGACCGCGTCCGTGATGGCAGTGCTCTGGCTCATATCCTACTTCCGTTCTTCCGTTGGCATCGTGATAAGCTCAGTCATTGTGGTTCCGCCAATAGGAACAGGCGAGAGAAAGGGGATAACCTATTCTCGCAGGACGACGGTTTGCCTTTGACGCCCCAGCCCGTCGGCACCCAACTCCACCACATCGCCCGGCTTCAAAAACACCGGTGGCTTCATCCCAAGCCCCACCCCATGTGGAGTGCCGGTCGTGATGATGTCCCCCGGCTCGAGCGCCATGAATTGGGAGATGTATGAGATCAAATGCCTGAATGGGAAAATCATCTTGGCTGTCGACCCTGACTGCCTGGTGACCCCATTTACTCTGAGCCACAAATTCAGGTTCTGAGGATCGGGGACCTCATCCGGCGTTACTAGCCAAGGGCCAAGCGGACCAAAGCTCGGGGCAGACTTGCCTTTGATCCACTGTCCGCCACGATGTATCTGGGACTCTCGCTCAGATACATCGTGACTGATTAGGTAGCCGGCGACAACGGTCAGCGCCTCCTTTTCTGACAATTCGAAAGCATGTTCACCGATTGCAACAGCAATTTCGACCTCCCAGTCGAGCATCACGGACGCAGAAGGCATGATAATGTTGTCGTTCGGTCCAGCAATACATGATGGAGCCTTAGAGAAGATCACCGGCTCATCTGGAATCGGGGTGTCGGTCTCAATTGCGTGGTCTGTGTAATTCAGTCCGACGGCTATAAAGTGACGGACGTCCCCTACCGGAGGCCCGAGACGAACAGCGTCGTCGACCCGAGGCAAAGTCGAAGGAGGCACTGACCGTAACTCCTGCATGGTCGCGGGGGAAAGGGTGCTCCTCCGGATGTCAGGGACAACGCCGCTCAAATCGCGGATTACACCGTCCCTGTCCAGAAGACCCGGACGTTCCGCGCCTCGCTCGCCAAATCGCAAAAGCTTCATGGTTCACGCCTCCCTAACCCGCCGCCATCTCTGTCTTCATACGCACATATTCAAGCAGGTATTGGCCCACCCGGGGGCCCTGCACGCGGCGATGTTCCAACACCTTCGCCACCGGGCCCTTCAGGTAGTCCGTCATACATCCCTCGATCAGGATGACCCAACTCGGGGGTGCATCGTAATCGGTGCGACCTTGGCTTTCGGTAGTGCGCACCTGGGTGGCCTCGTCGTCCGCCTTGCACAGATGAACCCCGCATACGAGCGGAAATTGCATAACCTCTGCGGCCAGAGCCGACAATTCCTGCACGATCTCCTGCTCCGCGGCTTCCCTGGACAGGAAACGCACAGTCGCGAGAGCGCCACCCATACCGGGGCCTTGAGAGTCCAAAACCCGTCCCAGACCCCGCGACGTGCTCCGGAAATGCGCGGTTGCGCGCTTCGTCCAAGCAGTAGGGGAGTTCAGACGCTCAACATACTCGGCACTCTTCAAGACCTCGAACTCATCAACCTCGTATAGCGTGAAGTATTCAGGCTGTGTATTACCATCGGCGGCTCGATACCGCCGCCCTCTCAGGAACCCGCGAATTGCAGTTCTCTCGGGCATATGCTCGTGCAGGTGCCATTGATAGAAATCTATTCGGCCTTCATCGGTTATCCCGTTCCAGGTCGTAATGACGCCTTTTCCGCAAAGCATTAGTTTCTCCGTACGTTTATGGCCTGAGTGTCGCAGTAACAGGGGCGATCTTGTCGAATTCGACGGTGACCCGGTCACCTGTCACTACCGGATAGAGCCCCGTGTAACTGCCGGTAGTGATGACTTGCCCGGCTTCCAGCTTCATTCCTCGTGAACGCAAGTCGTTGGCGAGCCTGACTACCAGATCTATGAGATCTCCATCGGCGCGGCCGGCGCTTTCATGAACCAGCTTGTCATTGATCCTCAGGCGCGCGTTTACCCGCGAGAAGTCGAGGTGCTGCCACTCTTTCTCGATCGGTCCGACAATTAGAGCACCATTCGCCAGCAGATCGGCTACCATCGCATTTCGCGGTGGAGTGACGGTTGAAGACCAGCGGCTTTGACAGACTTCAATTGCGGCGCAAGCCCCTTCGACGGAGTCGATGACCTCGTCCCGCGTAATATCTCTTGCGGGGTCACCCGGGCTCCGCGCGAGGCGGAACGCGATTTCCGATTCAACGCCAGCCCACCCATATTGACTTCCCTCCACATCCGCCGAGGTCCGAAACAGCCGTTCCGCGACAATGGGCGCCGAAACCAAATCGCCATCAGGCAAAAGGGAAACCTTCCAGCCTGACACAGCGGTCCCCAGCCCCCGCAGAATATTGAGCTGCACCTCTAGGGCTTGCGCGCGGGTCAAGTTTCCCAAGCTTTCCGCGTGAGCGACGACGCGCTCACCGCCTCTCAGGGCTCCTAAAAGCTTATTGGCGAGTTCGACCTCGTCATGCACAGTGTTTGACATGCCGTACCTTCTGGAATAATGTTCCAGTATGTCGTACGTGGTTTTTCCGCCCGGGTCAACTCACTCCTGCGCGTAGATGAGCCGGACGTATTGGTCTGAACGTGGGTAGCCGCCCGCGTTGTTTTCTGGGGAAGGTGAAGTAAGTGGCTGATGCTGCAGAGGATATCGCTGACGTGATTGTCGTTGGAGCTGGGGGCTCCGGTCTGTTCGCGGCTATTGAGGCGGCAGAAATGGGACGAAAGGTCTTAGTACTGGAAAAGAACCCCGCTCCCGGTGGCATGACCGTGTGGTCCGTTGGCTCAATTTCCTCAAGTGCATCCCCGATGCAGATGGCAATCGGAATAATCGACAATCCGTCAGCTCATTTTGAAGATATGGCGCTCTTTCACGGCCCTTTATTGTCGCGCGATAATCCCGAGCTCCGAAAAGTACTCGTTGAGAACGTACCCGAAACGTTGCGCAAGCTATTGGACATGGGCGTTGTGTTCTTCGGCCCGATGCCGGAGCCTCCTCATCGTGTACCGCGGATGCACAATGTACTGCCCAACTCGCGCGCTTATGGCCGCGCCCTCTATCGGCGCGCACGCCAGCTAGGTGTCGATGTGCGCCTGAGCCACCCCGTCTCTCGTCTGATTCTAAAGGACGGGCGAGTGGTCGGCGTGGAAGTCGCCAAAGATGGCCTCAATCGTAGTTACTATGCGCGTCGCGGGGTGATCCTCGCAGGGGGTGACTTTAGCGCAAATCCTGAGATGAAGGAACGTTACGCTGGACCGGAGGTCGCGCTGGCGGACGCGCTGGTGAAAACAAGTACTGGGGATGCCCATCGGCTCGCGCTCGCTGTGGGAGCAGAAATCGTCAATGGCGATCTCGTCGCGGGCCCTCAGCTGCGATTCGTACCGCCGAAAGTCAATCTGATGAAAATGCTGCCGCCCAGCCGGCCAATTGCACTCGTTATGAAGTGGGCGATGGCGAAATTGCCTGGGTGGCTAATTCGTCCGTTTATTATGATGTTTTTGACCACCGTACTTGAGCCGCAGCGTAAGCTATACGAAAGTGGAGCGCTCCTGATTAATAAAGATGGCCTTCGTTTCTCCGACGAGTGCGACAAACCGCAGTTCTCAGTTCCCCTTCAGCCGAACAAGGAGGCTTATATCGTACTTGATGGCCGACTTGCAAAAATGTTCAGCGCGTGGCCACATTACATTTCTACTGCTCCGGGGGTCGCTTACGCATATATTCCCGACTATAGACGCAACCGCAAAGACATCTACCACCAGGCCAACACAATCAGAGGTTTGGCCGCGAAAATCGGTGTACCGGCAGGTGCGTTTGAAAACACCATCGCCGACTACAATCGGTCACCACGGCAAGGCACACCCGGCCTCTTGACGCCGCCTTACGTTGCACTTGGGCCAGTTCGCAGCTGGGTCTTGACTGAAGGGGGGTTGAAAGTGTCGACCGCAATGGAAGTCCTCTCCCACGACGGAACGCCGATCCCGGGCCTGTATGCAGCGGGGGCGACCGGCCAGGGAGGAATTATCTTGGAAGGACATGGTCACCACTTAGGCTGGGCATTCACATCGGGGAGACTGGCCGCACGATCCGCATCCCTCCAAGAGGTATCGTTGCCGCTTCAAGCTAAGCAGCACGCAAATTAATTTTGGTAAAGCAGGACCAGTTCATGGAGGACAGGTTGTTAGTCTTACTGCGTCATAAAATGTGAGATCGACGGGTATTGAGCGTGGTCCGGGTGCAGCATGGACATCGTTGAAGCCGATTGGCTAGGGCGACGGTGAGGCGTCGTCGCAGAGTTGGGATTGAGTTGGGGACATGGCGTTCGGGCCGGATCGGCGGAGCCGCGGGGTTGGTAACCGCCGGGAAGGCCAGATGCTTGGCGGCCTTGGGTTTGAGGCGAAGCTGAGGGGGGAATCGTCTCCCTCACGGAGATCAACAGTCCATAGGCGGCGATGCAAAGGCTGGCGTGGTGGTGGAAGCCCCGCCAACCTCGCCCTTCGTAATGCCCCAACCCCAACTCCTGCTTGAGTTCCTGATAGTCCCGCTCGATGTGCCAGCGCAGCTTGGCCATGTCGACCAGGTGATCGATCGGAGTGTCGGCCGACAGGGTGGAGAGCCAGTATTTGGTAGGTTCGACTTCGTCTTTGGGCCGTTCGATCAATAGCCATTCCTCGGCGTGAGCCTCAGGGCGATTGTAATCCCGCGAGGCGGGCCGCAGGCGCACGGCGGCGAAGCGGGAGCTGAGCTCGGTATTGCTCCCTTCGCGCCAGGCGACCGTGCGCCAAGCCTCCGCCGGCAGTTCCTTGGCCAGGGCCTTGGCCGAGATCGGCTTGTGGTCGGAGTTGCGGACGATCCGAGATGGCGGCCGGCCCCTACCGCTCCAGGGCTTGGGAGGCAGGGGGCCTTCGCCTGGACGCCAGACGCTGAGCGTGGGCTGCACGCCCACCGCATAGGTCTGATCCAGCGCTGACAGTCCGGCTCTGAAGCCACCGTCCGCCCCGTACCCGGCGTCGGCTAGGATCACGCCGGGCGCGACGCCCCGAGCTTTGGCCGCCTTGATCTGCTCAAGGGCGATCTGTGGCTTGGTCTGGAACACGACGTCCCCGGGGACGTTGGCCTTCTTGCGCCGTTCGGGATCGTCGGCCCAAGCTTGCGGAAGATACAGCCGATAGGCGATCGGCAAGCTCGCCGTGTCGTTGGCCACCGACAGGCTCACCGCCACCTGACAATTGTCCTGTGCGGCGCGGCAATCAACGTGAGAGCGCGGTCTCTCCCCGATTGTCGCGCTACAGTCCTGCTTGCCCAACTGGCCGCAGTACTGTCGCGCCACGCCTACGGAGTGCTTGCCCTTCTTGGGAAAGCCTGTGTCATCGACGATCCACGCCCGGATCGCTCCGCGCCGCTCAATCCGCGGGAGCACCCAATCGCGGACCCGGCCCATCAAAGCCTCGTCCGACCACGGCGCCTGGCCGACAAAATGCAACAACGACTGATGCTTGGCCGACACTCGCGACGGCGCCGTCACCGCCGCCAACGGCTCCACGCTCTTGCGCTCCACCGGCATCAAAAGGCCAAGGCAGTAGTCCTTCAGCGGCTCCGCCCGGTCTGCATGGCCCATAGCGCCAGTCAAGGCTTCGACATAGGCGTCGAACGCCGCTTCAATCTCGGTTATCGCCTACGCTAACAAATCCGCGCCAAGAACGAATCCCCCGGCATCGGATTTTCTGAGTCAGTAAGATTAGTTCCGGTAAGCTGCTCGCCATCTCCGACCTCCATTTCTGATGGCATGATGATCCAAGGAGGAAGTCTATTTATTTCAAGCGGACATGTGGGTACGTCGTAACCCTTGTTTCAGCTTGCGGAGCCTTGACCGACTGGCTGTCGATCACGCCAGCCGTGGGACTGGCCTCGCGCCCGGCTCGTTCGCGATCTAGCATCAGCGCCACGTCCTGGATGGGCTGGAACAGAAACCGCCGCGCCAGCTCTCGAAACCAGCCATAGACCGTCTGCCACGGTCCAAAGTGGATCGGCAGCATCCGCCAGCCGCAACCCGAACGCACCAGGTAGCGCACCGCATTGATCACCTCGCGAAAATCAACCTCGCGCGGACGCCCACGCCGCCCAGGCTGCGGCATCAGCGGCGCAAACTGTCCCCACTCCTCGTCCGCCAAATCAGACGGGTAGCGCTTGGTCTTCTTGGCGATCTGGGCCATCCGGCCACGGCTCTGCTCTGTCCACATCCACAGCTTGAATCATAACCCAGCATCAGACGGAACCCCCAGCAAGCCGATTTTCAAAACGGCCTCTTACGACCGGCAATCCTGTCTCTTGACCGCCGCAGAGCTGTGCCGTAGAATAAAGTTCCTAATAGAATAATATTTCGGAGCTCCCTGTGCGAGTTGTCAACTCTCTTGTCGAACGGTGTTTCGCCGTGATCGAGCTGCTGGCAAACGACGCATCGGCGATGCGGCTTGGAGAGATCGCTGAACGGCTTGACCTGCAAAAAAGTGCGGCTCACCGAATGCTTACATTGTTATGCGACATGGGCTGGGTCGAGCAGGACTCGGTCACTGGCTTTTATAAGCTCACGCTTCGACTCGCAATCGTCGGTCAGCGATTTCTGAGCGCGACTTCCCTGACTGACGTCTGCCAACCTGCACTCGAAGAGTTGGCGTCGGAGAGCGCCGAGCTAGTGCGTATGGCGGTAGTTCAGGGTGAGACCCTTACCTGGATTTCACAGGTACAAGGTGCGCTGAACGGTCTCAAATACCAGCCCGAGCTGGTTGCTAAAGTTCGCCTTGCGACCACGGCTAACGGCAGAGCGTACTTGTCTACTTTGGCTCCGACGGAAGCCGTTCGCATCGCATTGCGCGACAGTGGTGATGGCCGGGAGAGCCAGCCTCCCAGTGTGTCGGTTGAGGATTTCCTCAAGGAACTGAAGCTGTCTCGGGATCGCGGGTGGGCACTTTCCAATGAGGAGGCAGAACCGGGCGTAGTCGCGATTGCCGCCCCCATTAAGTTACCCGGTGAAAAGACGGTTGGAACGGTCAGCGTGGCTGGTCCGAGCTCGCGGTTGACACAAGACCGCCACGAGGCGATTGCAGGCTCCGTAATGTCAACAGCCGAAAAGCTCGGGGAGCTCTGGCCGTTGCGGGAAAAGCATAATAACAGCCGTGGCCTTTAGTCCCTCCCGACAGAATGTGTGACAACTTTCGCGGCGAGACAATAACGTGCGCCATTCTCGTCATCTCGCGATCGTCGGCGGCGGTATCATCGGCATTGCCACCGCGTGGGAGCTCATGCGTCGGGCATTCAGGCAGGTCTGTCATCCTGTTGGAAAACGAGAACGCGCTAGCACTTCATTAGACGGTCGAAACAGCGGCGTCATCCACTCGTTTTGCAAGGGACACTATGTTCCGTTCGAGCAATGTGGCTATCGCGCGGTACGCTTGGGACGCTGGTAGACTACTCCAGGACAAGGCTGTGGCGCGCGCCTGGCGTGACCGAAAGAACGAAGCATGGAACAGGTCGACTGCGTAATTGCCGGCGCCGGCGTCATCGGTCTTGCGGTCGCGCGCCGCTTGGCGGCGCAGGGTCTCGAGACGCTGATCCTTGAAGCGGCGGACGCCATCGGCACCGGGACGAGCTCGCGCAACTCGGAAGTCATCCACGCCGGCATCTATTATCCTCAAGGGTCGCTCAAGGCACGGCTCTGCGTTGACAGACGCGAGATGCTCTATCGCTATTGCGCCGAACGTTCAATCCCGCATCGGCGTTGCGGCAAGCTGATTGTGGCGAACGACAAAGCCCAGGAACCAATGCTTGTTTCCATTCGCGCCAATGCTGCCGCTTGCGGTGTCGATGACCTGCGTTTGCTGGACGACGCCGAGGCGCAAGCTCTGGAGCCGGCACTGCATTGCACTGCCGCTCTGCTCTCGCCCTCCACCGGTATCATCGACAGCCATGCGCTGATGCTGGCACTGCTTGCCGATGCCGAGAACCAGGGGGCTGTGCTTTCCCTTAACACGCGCATAGAGAGCGGCCGGATCGAAAGCGGCCCCATCGTGCTCGAGACCGTCGACACAGCAAATGGCGATCGCTTTGCAATCGCCACGCCTCGTCTCGTCAACGCTGCAGGCCTTGGCGCGGTGGCCCTTGCCGGCTCTCTCGGCGGGTTCGATCGCGAGTTTCTGCCGACGCTTCGCTATGCCAAGGGGAACTATTTCTCGATGAGCGTTCGGGCGCCTTTTTCGCGATTGATCTATCCGGTTCCGGAACCGGGAGGGCTCGGTGTCCACCTGACGCTAGATCTTGGCGGCAGCGCACGATTCGGGCCTGACGTCGAATGGACCGACGTGCTCGACTATCGGGTCGATCCGGCGCGCGGCGAGCGCTTCTACGAGGCGATCCGCAAATACTGGCCGGATCTCGCCGACGGCAGCCTGCAGCCGGCCTATAGCGGCATTCGGCCAAAACTCTCAGGCCCGGGCGAAGCCAACAGCGACTTCGTCATCCAGGATGCAACGACCCACGGCGTCCGGGGCCTGGTCAATCTGTTTGGCATCGAAAGCCCCGGGCTGACGTCTAGCCTGGCGATCGCCGAACATGTCGCGCGAATCCTGGCGCCGACACTGCGAGAAATGGGGCCCTGACCGGTGCGAGCAGGCGATGCCGGCCGCACTGCGGTGTAGCTGTCGAGTGCACGATACGCGTGATTGACGGTACCTCTCGGCGGCCGTCGGCGGCAACCTCTGGAATACTGATTGCGCGATTGCGCGCTCTATCTCAGACCAAGCGACCAAGCTAAGGCGCTATTTGGATTGCCTACCTAGATGTGACCTTCTCAAGCTGGGTGCTGATATCGCCTGCGCGGCAGCTTAGCGAGATCAGTACTTTCGGATGAGGTCCGCTGCGCGTTCCGCGACTGCGATCGCGGTTGCGTTCATGCCGCCGGATACGGGGCCCGGAACAACGGAGTTGTCCACCACTCTCAATCCGGAAACACCACGGACGAGAAGCTCCGTGTCCGTTACGCTCACGTCCGTGGACCCCATGTGGCAGGTTCCTGCATAGTGCCCCGATGTAGTCCCGAAGCCCCTTGCGTAATCGTAAAGATCATCGTCGGTCACGGCATCTCGGCCCGGTGCGATTTCGCCAACGCTCCACTGGCTGAGGGCTCTCGCCGCGAAGACCTCCCTTGCAGCACGGACGCCGGCTAGCATGCGAGACCAATCGCTCTCCACAGCCAGGTAGTTCGGATTGATTGCTGGTGCGTCGAACGGATTGGAGGAGCGAGCGAGCACAGATCCCGAGCTCTGGGGACAGGAAAGCCACACTCCGATCGTCATGCCACCAGCACTTTCCAATCTTCCGGGGGCGGCGGCCGAAAAGCTGACGGGAGCAAATTGGAGTTGCAGATCCGGGAATCCGACCTCCGAAGAACTCCGAAGATAGATGGCAGCCATACTTGCGCCGAGAGTTATAAGTCCCTCATTTGCAAATACATACTTAAGTACCTCGAGAGACAGGCCCACGAGGGTATTTGATTCGTTAATTGTCTTGAGGCCTTTCGTTCGGTGTGAGACTCTGACCATATACTTGTCGCGCAAATTTTTGCCCACGTACGGCGATTTCACATTTGTTACCACCCCGATTTTCGCCAGATGGCTGGGATCGCCAATCCCGCTTAGCTGTAAAAGCTGTGGGGACCTCAGTGCCCCACAAGACACGATCACTTCGCGACGAACCCTAACGCGGGTCAATTTCCCCGCGCGCTGAAACTCAAGCCCTTCCACTTTGCTTCCGGAAAGCACTATCCGTGTGCATACGGCGTTCGTTTCCATCGCAAGGTTCGAGTTTGTCCTTAGAGCCGGCCAAAGGTAGGCAGAAGCTGCACTCGCCCTGAAGCGGCCATTCCGGTTCTGTTGAAACAAGCTAACGCCGTCACGGATAGGAGCGTTCATATCTTTGACCCTGGCGTAGCCTACCTGGCCCGCTGCCTGTACAAACGCCTGCGTCAGCGGGTGCAAGGTGCGAAACGGAGCGACGTTGATCGGCCCAGAGGTGCCGCGAAATTCCGAGGCCTCACCCTCGAAAGTCTCTGCCTTCTTGAAATAGGGGAGCAGCGATTGATAGTCCCAGCCTTTACAACCCAGCTCGTTAGCGAACCGGTCATATTCTGCGGCCTGTCCTCTCGTGAACAGGATACCGTTGATCGAACTCGTGCCCCCGACTCCCCGCCCTGCCGGAAAGATGATGTCGCGATCAAAGGTGTTCGGTTCCGGTTCTGTCCTGTACATCCAGTTATGTCTGGTGCTCCGAAGCAGATAGAAATAGCCTGCCGGGATGTGGATAAAGGGATGCCAATCGCGCGAACCCGCCTCTAGCAAAAGTACCTTTGAAGATTTGTCTTCTGAAAGCCGCGCAGCCAGCACGCAGCCGGCCGAACCGGCTCCGACAATACAGTAATCGGTTTCGAGATCCCAACGAGCCCCCGGCATTTCAGAAGTCCTCTATGCGGCACCAACGAGCTTCGCGGCCGTCGCGCCCTCTACTGCTAACTGGCCCGTTCGTCGCATCATTTAATCGACCCGGTTCGCTAAGCGGGACGTCGCAGTCCGCTCGATAGCCCATGGATTGGCTGCCCTCCATTGTCTAAGCCTTTCCAACCCATCTCTGAGCGCGACCGTCGATCGAAAACCAATCTCGTCGCTCGCACGTTTGGTCGATGCAACCCGGTTCCGCACGAGCGTCGCGGAATGTTGCCGCGGCTTGTAGACAACCGGCGCCTTGCAGCCTGTCAACTCGCGTATCATCTCCGCGACTTCGCTGAGGGATGTCTTCACACCCGTACCGATATTATAGCCTCGATCGGTCGATTCCGCCTTCAAGGCACAGATATTCGCCCTTGCAGCATCCTCAACGAAAATCAGATCGTAAGCTTCGTTGCCGTCACCAAAAATGACTGGTGACTCGCCACGCTCAGCCGCATCGAACATTCTCGTGACTACTGCCATGTAGACACCGGCGTAGCCTTGCCTGGGGCCGTACACGTTAGTATATCGCATCGCAACGTACTGGAGCCCGTACTCGTGGTGATAAGCGTGCAGCAGCGCCTCTGATGCGATCTTGGTCGCACCATACATGTTCTTGTTGTTGAAGGGGTGCTCTTCTGTCATCGGCTCTTCAACAGCATCACCGTAAACGGACGTAGAAGAGGCGTAGACGAGCCGACCAACCCTATGGTCGATGCAACTCTGCATCACATTCAAAGTACCCTTAACGTTAAGATCGAATCCCGCGAACGGCTCGGCTCGGCATTTCAAAAGAAGGTATGCCGCTAGATGTATGACAGCATCCGCTCCCTCGATTATAGCATCAAGATGATCCCGGCGCCCCACATCGCCATTGACGAATTTGACTCGTTCGTCATTAAGCGCTTGGATGAGAAATTCCATTTTGCCGCTTGCAAGATCATCGTAAACGATAATTTTCTTGACGTCCTCGTTCCTGAGGAGGTCGACTGTGTGCGAACCGATGAGACCTGCGCCGCCAATCACGGCGACTGATGCGTTAGTCAAATTCACTTGCAATCTCTTTCTGAATCATCTCGCCACATTGCGGCATCATGAGCAACGCCACGTTGATATGGCATTGTCTGCAGAATCGCCTTCTCCATCTACTGAGCTCGTAAGATGAGGTCGGCCGCCCTTTCGCCAACCGCAATGGCGGTCGCGTTCATCCCCCCTGAGACCGGGCTTGGAAGGACCGAATTGTCGACGACCCTGAGCTTGGAAATCCCGCGCACCCGAAGTAGCGTGTCTACGACGTCGGATTCGCGGGGCCCCATTTGGCAGGTGCTTGTGTACACGGCGTTGGACGAGCCGTTGTTTCTCGCGTAGTCGAGAAGTTCAGCATCGGTATTCACATTCTTCCCAGGGTTCGTCTCTACCGCGCTCCATTGCTTCAGGGCGTGCATGTCAAAGACTTTTCGCGTGGCCCGTAGCCCTACCAGGAGCCTCGGCCAATCCCGTTCATCGCTTAGATGTTTGGGGTTGACGGCGGGAGCGTCCTCAGGACTGGAGGACCGGGCCAGAACGCTTCCGGTGCTATCTGGACAACATAGGCAAGTACCGATCGTCATTCCACCGGCGGCTTCGAGAGCTCCTGGAACAGTCGCCGAAAAGCTGACGGGTGCAAACATCAGTTGCAAGTCTGCGAACTTGGCCGAGGATGAACTTCTCAAGTATAGAGCAGCCATACTTGCCCCAAGGGTCAAGAGACCTTTGTTTGCGAGCAGGTACTTCAGAGTTTCCAGTGCAATTGCGCCAACGTTGTTCATTTCGTTTATCGTGAGAACGCCTTTGGTCCGATGCGAGCTCCTCACGTTGAACTGGTCACGCAAATTCTTGCCAACGTTAGGTGAGGCATGCGTCACCGAAACTCCGATCTCTTTCAAGTGCGACGGATCCCCGATGCCGCTAAGTTGAAGAAGCTGGGGCGACCGCAGAGCGCCGCAAGAAAGGATAAGCTCCCGGTTTACCCTTACGCGGGTGAGCTTGCCGTGCCGGACGAACTCGACACCCGCGACTCGCTTCCCGTCCAACAGTATGCGGGAGCCAACGGCTTCGGTTTCTACTCGCAGATTTTTGTTTTTCTTCATGGCTGGACGCAGGTACGCTGACGCTGTACTCGCCCTGAATCGGCCGTTCCGATTCTGCTGGAACAGACTGGCGCCCTCTCGGTCGGGTGCGTTCATATCGGCGACCTCGCCGTATCCCGCCTGAGCGGCCGCTCGAACGAAGTTCACGGCGAGCGGGTGTATGGTCCGGAACGAAGACACTGAGACTGGACCGTAGCTGCCGCGGTGCTGCGCAGCATCCCCGGCAAAGGTCTCCGCCTTCCGGAAGTAAGGAAGCAAACTGGAGAAATCCCAGCCCTCACAACCTAGGTCATGGGCCCAGCGATCGTATTCGGCAGCCTGTCCACGAACGAACAGGATCCCGTTGATCGAACTGCTACCTCCTAATCCCCGTCCTGCGGGTAGGGTCAATATTCTGTTGGCGGTGTTGGCAGCAGGCTCTGAATTGTACATCCAATTGAATCGGCTATCCTTCAATAGGTAAAAGTAGCCGGCTGGGATGTGGATAAAGGGGTGCCAGTCCCGCGGGCCGGCCTCCAGCAGGAGCACTTTCGACCCGCCATTTTCGGAAAGCCGACTCGCTACCACACACCCCGCCGAACCCGCCCCAATTACGCAGTAGTCAGTCTCGATGTCCCAAGTGCTATTTTGCATCTCTTTTCCCGCTCAGATGCGATCGTCTACCACACCTTAGCAACGTTATTCCAGAGGGAACAGCGTTTTTTTAACCCAACAGATTGCAACAGGTCGGCTGGATCAGGATCGTTGGTCATGACTGCTGACGTATATCCGGCTTCCTGATGCGGCTGGATAACGTCTTCGCCGCGAGCGCCGATGGATTTTCGCGTGCTTCCACCTCATCGGCCCCCAAGCCGGTCCACACACCAGGTTCGGGAAGAATGACCGTTTCACCCTCTCCTACCATTTACCTACCATTTTGCTGCAGTTGCCGGTGAGACCTCCTTCTGTTATTTCTTCGTTTGCCGCTTCGCCTCAAGCTCCTTTCACAGACGGTGCAGACTCATAGAATGTACTGCCCGAGAGCATGGCCCACACGATCCTCGCATTCTTGTTGGCGAGCGGCCAGCCGCGACATTGGGATGCCGCCTTTGCCGAACGCAGCGCGAGCGCCATGGATCATCAATGTGCCCAGATAGCGACGTTTGCTGATACCGAACAGGCGGGCTCGCCCTCCGCTGGATCGTTGTTTCGGCACCAGGCCGCGAACTGACGGCCGTTTTTGAAGCAGGGGTTCTATTGCCGACAGCAGCGATCAAGGCGGTTGCCGTTACGGGGGTGATGCCTTCGATCTTTCCAAGCCGCTGGCACTGCTCGCTTGTGCGGAAGATCTCTCGTATCCGCCGGTCATAGGTTCCAATGCGATTGTCGAGTTCGGCTATTTCCGCCCGCAACTCCCTCGTGAGCGAACGGACCATGTCGCTGAGGCCGTCATCGTCGTTTCCGACGATGACGGCAAGGCTGCGTCGCAGCTGCGAGATGTCACGAGCAATGACAATCCCATGCTCGGAAAGGAGGCCACGAATCTGATTGACGAGTCTGACCCGGTCGGCGACCAGCGCCGACGAATGCGATGAACGGCCTGGATTGCAAGCTGATCAGGAATCAGGAAAGCACCCTTGCCCAATAATGCGGTCCGATCGAGGCCTCCATGCCGACCAGACATCGCGGCAGATTGGCGGAAGAGGCGGGCTACTGCATCGCGACGAAGCTTTTTTTCACACGACGGCTTGGCTGTCGACGCCATGAATCTCGAGGACATATCTCGCAAAATCCAGACCTATTCGAACGACCTGCATGACATCCTCCTTCGTTGCAGTCGGCGTTCAAGATTTCACCACCTCGCCGCTGCCCGGCGTACCGCCGGCCAGTTTCCTGGGTTAAGCCGGTCTTGCGTTAGGCGCCTGCCGCAACCCTGTTTTGATAGCCCCTCCCTTTACGAGCAGAGCCCAGATAATACGCGCCAGCTTGTTGGCCAGCGGCGACAACCTTGAACGGGCGGCGGCCAGCCATCTGGGTGCATCGGGGTTGTCTTTCGTCCGCCGCAACACGGATGTGGCGCCAAGGACGACAACGAGCGCAGCACCGGATTACCCATTTTTGAGATTCTTCCGAGCCGCTCAGCAAGAAATGGTCGAGCGCTCAGAGCGCGGAGCATGAACGTCGCCAAACGGCGCGGTATGGCCCGATCCTTGCTGTTGCCCGCAAGCTCGCTGTCACCCGGTTCGCTCCCGTGGGGACGATCGGCAAGGTGATCTCGTTAGCAGGCACGATCCTGGGCCGAACTCCCCCAAGGTCATTCAACAGATTGAGACGCCTCGCTCTACTGACCCCATATGTGGCGGTCTAACGTCGATCACCAAGAGAAGCGAGTGACCGCGGGGTGACATGGTCCGGAAAAATAGCAGGCGGAGCTTGACCTCAACGACCCCAATCAGAGAAGCCCGTTAGGCCCCTTTTGCGTATGGAGAACATCCTGTAGATCAGGTTCACGTGAGGGTAGGTGCCGGACCCGAGAAGTACGGAGGAGAGATCGTTTGCGAGGATGATTTCCGCGAGGACATCGTCCCGCGCATCACTGTGGAGGCCTAGGAGAATGCTGCCCGACTCTGTGAGGAAATCTGCGCCTTCCGATAGAAAGCGGCGGAGCAATTTATAACCCGGATCGATGCATCCTTGTTCGAGGTCGTCCCTATACTCGTAATCGTCCGGCACAAAGGTCGACGGATAGTTCCAAAATATTAAATCAAATTTTCGGTAGGGCGGAATATTGCTAAAAATGTCGCTTTCGATTACCTCGACGTTCTGAATACCGTTTCTAGCAGCATTTTCTAACGTGTTCGCGACGGCCTTAGGATTGATATCGCAAGCAAGCAATGACAACGCGCCCTGTTTTGCGAGATACAGTCCTGGAAGACCAAAACCGCAGCCAATCTCCAGGATGCTTTTCCCGGCAACAGGAGGAAAATTCTCGGTAAGCCAACGCCAACTCTGGAAATCTTGTGGTGGAAACACACCTTCTTTTACAGTCAATTCCAGTCCAAATTCCTGCATGTACAGCGGAAAATTGTGCTGTTGGCTGAGTTTTAGCCTCATCCTGATCCACTCAAGGTCATCCATATTACTGCCCTCCTCGAATTAGGCACACTGGACGCCGGGAACGGTTCCCAACCGTCTTGGTATACTTCGGAAACCAAGTAACCACATCGTTCATGTAACAACTCCTTTGTGAAATAGCGTGAATGAATTCATCTTCAAAATCAAGCGCTAATATTGGATATATTTTCGGATATATTCCGCCTCAATTTACGGGATTTGGATGGTATCGATAACATCCAACTTCTTGCAAAATATATCTGTGGAGATATTCATAATTTCATTGCGTCAGCAGTCGCCTTGCGGCGATCGCGGAGGACAACTAGAAAGCACGTTGATGAATCGAGTGCTTTGAAGATTCCGAGCAGTGGTATGACAGGAAAGTATTCATTCGGCGTATCGTGGAGCTCGAGCGAGGCTGGCGGCGCGCTATGAATCACTTCGCTTACACGGACAATAGCTGTCGTTCAAGCTTCAGGAGTTTTCTCGATCTGGCCTTCAAGCGCTTTGCTGGAATACCACAGAATACACCCCAGCTATCCAGCGCCTTTGTTACTAATGACAACGCCCCGACGGATGATCCTTCTCCGACATTGCATCCGGGAAGAACGACAGTCCCTGATCCAATGATAACGTGCTTTCCCAAATGCACTGGCGCAAATGTGACATTAAGGAATTCTTGTGGAACAGTTCGGTTCGTTAGATATTCCCCGGTGTAATCGTCCGTGGCTGAAAATATGCGAGCACCGGGGGCAAGCCCGGAAAAATCATCGAGCTTGATTGTTCCAGATCCGCTCAAGTAGCACCCAGATGCAATATGGACGTGATTTCCGATGGTAATTGATCCAATCGGGCAGCTAATGACAACGTTTTCGTCAATTCTGACATCATTACCGATGCGTATGTTCCCTTCTCCAGTAATTATGCATGTTTTTGCGATCATCACGTTCTTTCCCATCTCCAGAAAGCCAACATCAAGTAATTCATTTTCTGACAGGTATGAAGAGTTCAGCGCCAAATTGCGCTTGGAACGTGTGATACCTCTGCTCATTGTTTGCTACCCATCTCTTCAGTATTGTTCTCAAAATCGAAATGTGTATAAGATGTTATGATTATATCATGACTTCGAGTTCTCATAGGTTAAGATGATAAATGTCCTCTCACAAAGAGTTTGCGTTACGGGCCGGCGGTCAGGTTCTTTCATGAGTTCCTCGTTTCTAATCTCTTTCCTGTTACTATTACGGTTACTACTAAATGGGTCTAGTCAGAGCCGCGGGCGCTTGTTCGCCCATGGCTGCAGCTGTTCGAATGTCGCTGAGGCCTGCAGGACGCCTAGATCGTCGAAGCGTTTGCCAACAATCTGCAGTCCGACCGGCAGCCCCACCGGAGTAAAGCCGCATGGTACGCTTGCGGCCGGGTTCCAGGACATGTTGAATGGGTAGGAGAATTCCGCCCACATGATCCAGTCCCAAGCATGCGTTGGCCAATGATCGGGCATCAGCTTCTCGGCTGGGAAAGCGGCGACTGAAGCGGACGGTGTCAGTAGGAAATCCCAATCCCGGAACCAGCGATGGATATTCTCAATGTAGACCATCTTCCGCTTGCTCATTTCTTGATAGCGCGCGAAGGAGACGTTCTCTGAATGCTTGATGCAGGCGACGAGCCCAGGATCCATCTCCGCCTCCCATTTCGGAAGGTACTGAGCGAGGTCGGTCAGGTGCGCGGACCAGAAGAACCGGATCAGTTCCGGTCCGTCCTTCGCCCATGGGGTGGGTACTTCCTCGACGATTGCGCCGAGTTCCGTAAAGCGTGCTACGGCGGCCTTCACCAGCTCCGCAACTTCCGGATCGACGCGGGAGACACCTAGATCCGGGCTGTAGGCGATGCGCCTGCCCTTCACGCCCTCGCGCAGCCGGGCGAGATAGTTGGCGGGCCCCACCTCGAGTGACGTATGGTCGAGGAAATGCGGACCGGCCATGACCTCGAGCATTAGTGCGCTATCGGCGACGGTGCGTGTCATCGGGCCGTAGTGGGTCGTCATGTCACTTCCGGAGACCGGCACGCGCCCGAAGCTGGGCTTCAGTCCGAATACACCGCTGAAATGTGCGGGCATGCGGATCGATCCCGCGCCGTCACTGCCTTGGTGCAGCGGCCCATAGCCTGCCGCTGCGGCGGCGCCCGCGCCGGCCGAGGACGCGCCGGCGTTGTAGCCAAGCTTCCACGGGTTGCTGGTGATGCCGGTGAGTGGGCTGCGCGAGACGCCGGTCCAGCCGAACTCCGACACGGTGGTTTTGCCGATGATGATCGCGCCCTCGTCCCGCAGGCGCGACACGATCGGCGCATCTTCGATGGGCTGATCGCCGGTGACGATCTTACTGCCGTGCTGTGTCGGCATGTCCTTTGTGATCGAGTGATCTTTGATCGTGGCGGGCACGCCGTGCAACCGTCCGATTCGCGCACCACTCATCAGTGCGGCTTCCGCCTTTTTCGCATCATCCATCGCGCGATCTGCGGCAAAGTAGGCGAACGCATTTACCTTGGGCTCCAGCTCGGCGATGCGAGCCAGCAGGACGTGCATGTACTCGACCGGCGAAATCTCTTTGGTGAGGATCAGCTCGGCCAGCTCGACGGCCGGTATAAACCCGATGGTCTCAGAGTCCATATATCCTTCCTCTCGCTGTGCGTATTGATCGCTCGACGGCGATCGCGGCGGGAAGCTGGAGAGTAGTTCGCCGCTCCTGGTTGACGCGAGGTGCCACAGCATTGAAAGCAAGCAGGTCTGTGCTGCGTCGTCACGAAACTCCTGGTTGGCGTACCCCAAGCGGGGTTAGACCAGAAACAGTCGATCGATCATGTTGTCATTATAAAATCTACGCGACATTGCCGTCGCAGCGAGCACGGTTTCGCCCAATCGTGAGCGGTGAGAGCGCACTCTCGTTTACAGTCAATTCCAGCCTAAATTCATGCATATACAGCAAAAAAGTGTCCTGTTGCCTGCGTTTGAGCTTCGTCCTGATCTAATCAAGGTCGGTCACATTCTTACCCTCCGAGCACAATAGACGTTGCGAACGGTTCGCAAAAGGCATCGAAGGTAAAAACCACCTTGTTCACGCCATGCCTCCTGACAAACCGAGGTTGAACGATTATAAAAAAAAATCAAGTAACGCGTTGAATATATTTTCGAGTATATTTCATCACGCTTGGCATAGATAGGAGCGGAACCGTGAAATGGCTGGCCTGGCGCGATATTTCGGAAAGTTAATAAATACATCACAAGTCCTTGTAGCTTTCAATGCACATTGCGGTTGAGACGAGGCGGGCGCAGATGACCTGATGGGGTTGTCTTGTCTTATGACTTTCCAGGCGGTTTGGCCCAGTGAGAGATGCCCGATCCGGGATGGCCATCCCGGATCGGGCGCCCCGGTCGTCTCTCCTTGATGTTTGGCGCTGGGCCTCGGCCATGACGCCGTTCACACCATCATTGTGAGGGACGACCGCCTCGACCGAAAGTCTGGCCGCGGCGCAGAGGCCCGTTACCCATCTAGCCACGCACGGTGCAGGCCAGCGCAGAAAGACCTGAGTTGCGCGCGAGAACGCGGCCTGAAATTCACATGATCTCCGAACGAGCATATATTATAAAGGTTTTGCAATTCTGTAATGAAAGCCTCACGCTCAACTGTTGACGTCGGTCAGCTCAATTTATATGGTATATACACGAATTACGTTGCCGCGATAATTCAGTAAACATACTGAAATCGACGCCGATAAAATGTGGCAGCGTCCAGGTATATATTGGAATAAGTATAAAAGATACATTACAACAGATATGCTAGCGAGAGACATAGTAGATACGATCTCCCCCAATCAGGAGATGAGTTGCATGGTATTTTGTCTCAGGAAACGGGAAATAATGGGAGAATTGCCGAGACATTTCTTTATTAAATCAGAACAACTGTGAGCAGATCGATGCTGAATGACTTCCTGAATTCACCACTTGCCATTCTTGGCGGCCCCGTGCTTGGGGAAGACCTCGTGAGGCCAATTTGGCCGCCGCGAGACGAACAGACTGCTATGGAACTCGCGGACCTGTATCTGAGCGGAAATTGGTCAGCCGACCTCGGAGGCAACGAAACGGCATTTGCCAACGAGTTTGCTGCAGCGCACGGAGCCAAGTACGGTGTGATGATGATCAACGGCACCGTTACTCTTCAATGCGCCCTCGCCGTCCTCGGTATTGGTCCAGGCGACGAAGTGATAGTGCCTGCTTACACTTGGCTCGCGACCGCCATGGCCGCAAGATATGTGGGAGCCAAGATCGTATTCGTCGACGTTGAGCCCACGACCCTTTGTGTTAATCCGAGCGCGGTAGAGGCGGCGATTACGTCCCGTACACGAGCCATCATTCCCGTGCATCTCTATGGCTCGATGGTTGATATGGATGCGCTGATGGCGATCGCGAACCGGCACGAATTATTCATCGTCGAAGACTGTGCCCAAGCTCATGGTGGCAAGTGGGCAGAGCAGCCGGCCGGAAGCATTGGCCATATCGGTTCGTTCAGCTTCCAGCATCAAAAACTCATGACCAGCGGCGAAGGTGGGGCTTGCATCACCAATGACGCGAATATCGCTGAGCGGCTTTATCGCCTAAAGCACATCGGTTGCAGGCCTGGTGAGGGCATGGGCAAGTTTACCCGAAAGCCTGACCCGGATCTTATCTGCTATAACTTTCGAGTAACTGAGTTCCAAGCTCTCATCCTACGCCGGCAACTAAAAGCTATTCCTGAAATAATAGTACGCTACAATGCTCACGCGCACGTGCTCGATCAGCGGCTTGCCAATGTACCCGGAATACGCGCCCAGGCCCGCGGCAGCCGCGCAAATCCACAAAGCTTTTATAAGTGGATTGCCGTCTTCGATGAGGAGCCACTAGCATGCATTCCGATCGATAGAATCATCCAAGCAGTGAATGCTGAAGGTCTGCCTATGGAGCGAACCTATGGGGCTGTTTACAAACATACCCTATTCAACCTCCCATCGAGCGACTATCGAATCATGGATGGTAAGTGCAACATCACCGAAACGATCGCAGCAGAACGAGCGGCCCAACTCTCGCACCAATGGCTTGGGTCGGACGAAGCAGTTATTCATCGGATCGCTGACATTCTAGCTAAGGTCTCAGCCAATGCTGATCAACTCAAGGCTTTGAATTGATTGGCGTAGTTGCACGGCTCGGAATCCACTGCGCAAGGAAGCCGTACGAACACTGGAGGCCCTCCGCAATACCGTCAGCACCATCAGTGACGTTGCCCCTTTGGCTTAATCCGGTTTGAAGTTCGCTCTGGCCCAACGCGAGGACCAGAGAATGAAGCGCAGCCGTTTCAGTGAAGAGCAGATCATCGGGATTTTGAAGGAGCACGAGGCCGGAGTTTCGGTGGTCGATCTGTGCCGCAAGCACGGGGTCAGCGACGCCAGCATCTACAAATGGAAGGCGAAGTATGGCGGCATGGACGTGTCGGAACCGAAGCGGCTGAAGACGCTGGAAGATGAGAACGCTCGTCTGAAGCGGCTCCTGGCGGACGCCATGCTCGACAATGCCGCTTTGAAAGATCTTCTCGGAAAAAATGTATGGTCCGCCCCGTCCGTGCAAGGGTTCGCGACATCTCAAATGACGATTCCAGTTGCATAAATGTATCCGGCCTCTCGCGAGTGGACTGCTGTTGCAGCCAGGCCATGATGAGATCCGCGCACACCGTTCCCAATAAATGGTTCGGGCACGAAGCCCGCTTTTTTGCACAGGGCTTACGGCATGCTGATCCACTGTTTCGTCATCACTATTCCCGAGCCTTGCAATCGTGCCGGAGGCGTCAGGCGAATGCAGGATCCCTGCGTTCGGCGTGCAAGACCATCGGCTGCTGCCGGATGACGGTTCGCCACAAGGCGAGCCGTGGCGACGATGGTGACCTGCGGGAGCGGATGAAGGCGATCGCGCATGAGCGCCGGCGCTTCGGCTATCGCCGCCTGCACGTGCTGCTGCGGCGGGAAGGTTATGTGGTCAATCACAAGCGTCTATTCCGGCTCTATCGCGAGGAGAAGCTTGCCGTTCGGCGCCGTGGCGGCCGCAAGCGAGCCATTGGAACGCGAGCACCGATGATGGTCCCCGTTGCGCCCAACGACCGTTGGTCACTGGACTTCGTGTCGGATCAGCTGACCGATGGCCGTCGCTTCCGGATATTGCCCGTCGTCGACGACTGCACGCGCGAGTGCCTGGGGTTGGTCGCGGATACGTCTCTGTCCGGCGTGAGGTTGCCCGCGAACTCGATCGGCTCATGATCGAACGCGGCAAGCCGAAGATGGTGGTCAGTGACAACGTTGCAGCGAACTGACCAGCAATGCGATCCTTGCCTGGGCCGATGCAAGCGGCGTCGACTGGCATTACATCGCGCCCGGCAAGCCGATGCAGACGGATGTTGTAGAATAGCCCCTTCTTCTCATTCGGCGGCTTTTTCCACAGCCTTTCTTTCCGGCCTCGTTCGCCATGGGGAAGTCGCTGCTGCATAGGCAGCTTCCGCCTTCTCGACTCGGGATCGTTCTTCGGCGCGCTTGGCCGGGATGTTGTAGTCGAAGGCGGTGCCGCGTCTGGCATGGCTGGTCGGAAGGCCGGCACGCAGCTCGACCGATCTGAACTTGCGGGCGAGCAAGGCCGGCCGGGCCCAGATGTAGTCGGTATCTTTGCTCAGCATGTGCCAGATGATCATTGCAAGCTTGCGTGCAGTGGCGACGGCCGCGATGTGCTTCCCCCGACGCGAGGCGATTCGCTTGGAGAAGGCGCGTAGAGGTCCTGGCGATCGCACAGCCGCCCATGCCGCCTCAACCAGCATTCCCCGCGCATGGCCGCGGCCCTGCTTCGTGATGCGCCCGTGATAGGCTGGCCCCTCACCGGACTGCCGCACGCTCGGATTGAGGCCAAGATAGGCGACGAGCTTCTGTGGATCGCTGAAGCGCCGTATGTCGCCGATTGCTGCGGCAACGCTCGCAGCCACGGTGACGTCGAGGCCGGGCAACGTCATCAGGCGGCGGATTGTCGGATCCTGGAGGGCATGCACGGCGATATCCGCCTCGACCACCGTCAACGCCTCGTTGATCTGGTTAATCAAGCCGAGGTGGCGCTCGATGGCGGCGCGCTCATCCGCAGGCAATATTTGCCTCATCAGCCATTTGCGCCCGCTGATCCCGACGAGGTTCCCATGTGGACACGGCGGGATCAGGTGGGCGTGGAGGATTGACTGAATCAGGTTCTTCAGCCGCGAACGCTGGCGAACCAGCTGTGTCCGCCTGGTGACCTGTCTTCGGAGCGCAAGGGTCCCCGGATCCGGAACCCTATAGCGCGGCGATCAGGATGAGATTCGTCTCTCCCAGATCGACGCGCTATAAGACCCCCTTCGAGTTCGCCCACACCTTCACCCCGCGACGGGACACAACGCTGCGCGCCATGATCAGCACCGCGCCTGTGCCCGTCGCTCAAACCGCCCAACAGGGCAACATTGATCGCCGGAGCGAACTCAGGATTGGATAAAACTTGGGGGCAACGTCATCAGTCCTCAAGAATGCGCATACTACTTCACAACGCCGGACATGTACCAACCTAATAGCAAACTCTGTCCGTCCTTAGAGAGACCCGCATTCCTAACCACGCCTCCTTCCCACGGCCGGTGCTCCCTGTTCCTCATTGGTCACACGACGGATCGACAGCGTTCAAGGCAGACTTCCACTACCGCGTCGGGGTCCCTTGTCCACCAGTCTAGCTGCGAGAAGATTTCGACTTCGACGGGACCTTCGTAGCCGGCGTCCTCCGCCCAGCGTCGAATTTGAGGCAGATCGATGATGCCGTCGCCCATCATGCCGCGATCGAAGACGAGGTCGCGGGTCGGAACCAACCAGTCGCTTACGTGAAACCCCACCAGCCGGTCCTTTCCGGCCCGCTTGATCTCCGCCTCAAGTCGGCTATCCCACCAAACGTGATGAACGTCGACGATGATCCCGACGCCCGGCCCGAGTGCATCGCAGAGATCGTTGGCATCGGCCATCGTGTTCATGCATGACCGGTCTGCGGCCAACATTGGGTGGAGGGGTTCAAGCGCCAAGGTAACGCCAGCCTCGCGGGCCGGAGGGAGAAGTTCGGCCAGAGCCTCTCTGTACTGCATCCTAACTGCATTCAAGTCCTTAGATTTTGGCGGCAGGCTGCCGGGAAGCACCGGCAGGCACGCAGCCGAAAGTTCGGCCGCCTGATCAATGGCGCGTCTGGCATCGTCGAGTGCTGCCCGTCGGGCGGCCTCGTCAAGTCCGACGAGAGGGCCCGCACGATTCAAGCCCGTCACCGCCATGCCGTTGTCGGCGAGCAAGCGCTTGGCCTCGCCCATCCCATAGTTCTCGATGGCATCGCGCCAGACCCCAACTCCCCGCACGCCGTGGCGGGCATAGCCCTCAACAGATTCCCGAAAATCCCACTGAGTGCGCGTGGTCGCCTGATTGATAGCTACTCGTTCTGGGTCAAGCATCGCTTAGTCGCTCTCCTGTTGTCTTGTCGTCATGGTTCCAAGAGGCGCCTGAAGGCCTGTCTCTCGATAACATCCCTCTTCGTCTACCGACACGCGACAGGATGCGCCCTCAAGGCTTCTGTTGGTGGATGCAGTCGGCCTGCGCACCAGCGGGATGAGATTGGTCGCGAGGTCAAGCGGGAGGCCGTCATCACTTCAAAGAAGGGCCGTCAACGTATACGCGTTATATTGAGAGGCTGGTCCATCAGCACTGAACTCCATGAGGTGCTACGACGTTCCTGTGACAAAATCATCGAAGCAATTGGCGTGCCGGATTCAGCATACATTTGCACTGCACCACTTCCCGGTACCCGCGGCCCGGCTCAGGTGACCATTGGGCAGCTTCTGACATTTTTGTCCGGCTTCGGACACAAAAACGTTTTGCGGATGGCACGTATAGAGAGTAAATAAAAGGAACCTCATGCATGCAAACAGGCGCGACCTGAACTCAATCGGTAGCCCGCGCAGTGAGTTGATCTGGTCCACTCAGAGTGCTATTGCCACCGTGATCTTCCCTCGCTTTGATGGACAGGGGATTAGCCGATCTGGTATTCGGCCTTTCTGGCGTCCTGTACCCCAATGCGGAGTGGATGCGCCTTCGGTTATAGTAACCTTCGATATAAGCAAAGAGGTCGCGGCGCGCTTCGTCGCGAGTTTCCCATTGGAACGAGTTCGACCTTGAGCGGGTGGAAAGAAGCTTTCCATCGGAGCATTGTCGTAGCAGCAACCGGTTCGGCTCATCGACGGCGTGACATTCATTGCAGCGAGCTGCTTGGTGTAGATCTCGGCGGCGTATGGGCGGATTCAAGCGGTCGTCGCAACACCGATTGTGTTCACTCACGACAGCAACTCGTCAAGCGCCTCTGCCGGCGTTTTCCAGCCAAGGTTTTTCTTGGTCGGGCATTGAGGGCCGCGGCCACGGCGGCGATCTCGTCGGCGCTGTGGACGCTCAGGTCGGTGCCTTTCGGGAAGTACTGACGCAGCAGCCCATTGGTGTTCTCGTTGGTGCCACGCTGCCATGGGCTTTGCGGATCGCAGAAGTAGACTTGGACACCCGCATCGATCTTGAGGCGATGGTGCTGAGCCATTTCGGCTCCCTGATCCCAGGTCAGCGAACGACGCAGCTCTTCGGGCAACGTCATGATCGTGGTACCCATCCGGTGAAGCTTCCGATTACCCACATCGTCGGCTTGATCCAATGGAGATGCCGAAGGCGATATCGTGCAAGCGGGTCATGCCGCGCCAGACGACCATGTTGCCGGGAGGCGGATCATGTTTGCGGGCGAGATAGCCGCCAAGCATGGCGATTTGCAGTAGGTAAGCGGCGAGCGTGGGCCGTTGGAGGCGTGGCCGCGTTCGGGACGCGTCGATCCGGTTGAGCGCAGTGATCTCGGCGAAGGTGAGAACGCTGTCGGGCGCGGCGTCTGGCTTGGCGCGCGCCGACATTGTGACGAAGAATATGCGCCAGCTGACCACCGCGATGAGAGCGAGGAACTTCGCCAGCCTCTCGGCGGTCTCGAGCCTCGCCTCCTCGGCACGGCAGCCGGACTTCATGACCTTATGGAACACCTCCGCCTTCCAGCGCAGGGCATACCAGCCGAGCTTCTCAACCGCCGCGGAGAGATCGCCGACCGGCAAGTTGGTCACCAGCTTCCAGTCGATCGGCTCGCGGCCGGGCGGCGGATCCTCTTCGAGGGCGTGGATGTAAGTCAGAACCTGCGGACTGTAGCGCTTCTGCTTGCCCACGGGCGGCAAGGTTCTGATGGCGGCGAACTTCACCTGCAGGCAGGTCGTCTCGTCCTGATCGACCGTAATGCGATGACGTCCTGCCCAAGGCGCCGCCGCAAGTTGGGCGAAGACGCGATGAGCAGGATCGTGCGGGACAGCATCGGCAGGCCGCTCGGCCAGCCTGTTCGTCTGCACCCGCACGAGGAAGCTGGTGCCAAGGTCCTGCGCGGTGCAATAGAGCTCGTAGATGTCGCTCTCTCGGTCACCAACATGCACGCAGCGCTCGGCTGCGCCAACGAGCGCGATGGACTGGCGCAGGTTCTCCAGCCAGCGGTACCTCTCCTTCGTCTCGATCGGCACGCGCGTGGGATCATGTGCCGCTTGAGCGCGAGCGTTCCCTTGAATTTCGTTCGTGTCCAGAACTTCACCGCCGTCAGACCGAGGGGTGTGCCGGTGAGGGTGACGGCCAGGCTCGAATGCATCAGCACCCCGCACAAAGTCAGCACGTTGGGCTGCCCGGCCTTGTAGCGCCCGGCGTTGATGGTCTTGGTGAAGCCGATTTTGCCCGGCTGCGCGCGGCTGTAGATAAATTCGGTCGTGTCCTGCAGGATAAGGATCGGACCTTCGCTCGCCGCAATGCGCGCCGCGGTCGCGGCGAAATGGCCGGCCAGAACGCTATGTTCGGTCACACGCGGGTTGTCAAAGAAGCGGTAGGCCGCCTTCGCCGCCGCCCAGTCGCCGCAGGCCGCCGGGATTGGCTTGCCCGGCGCAGCTGACATCTGATCCAGCAACCGTCGCAGCCGACGGGCCAGACGCTTGTCGGGAAGGGCCGCCGCAGAAAGCTCTTCCTCCTGCCAAGCGGCTTCGCTGCTGCCGTTCTTGTCTCGCATCCGTGACGCCTCCGTGATTCGGCGTCACGGACAGAATCACGGCAGATTCATACGGGGCAATAGGCCCGCCGACGATGTGGGTAATCGGAAGCCGGTGAAGACCGCAGACGTGTATCCGGCGGCCATGAGGACCTGAGCACCGCGGTGCCGGCGTCAAGTTTTTGATGGGGAGACGCGATGATATTCTTCGAGGAGGAGTTTGACCTCCTCGATGCCTTCATCGGTGAAGGCCAAGATTCCGTCGTCATCGTTGGCGCCGTACACCCAGATGACGCCGTCCTCGGGCTCGAGACCGAGGGTCAGGTCCTGGATGAGCGCTTCGCTGACGCCGAGGTCCCTGGCGACACGTTCGACGGTGTAGACGTGATGCACCTTATTGCGCTGCATGATCAGGCCGCCGCTGGTTGGGTCCGCAGTTGTGCGGATCTCCAATTCCACGGCAGCAAATCATCGATCCGATGAGCTGGGTGGGCTGCGATGCGCGCCAGGATATCGGCGAGCCAGGCCTGCGGGTCGATATCGTTCAACTTGGCGCTGACGATCAGGCTGTAGAGAACGGCAGCGCGCTGTCCGCCGCGATCGGAACCGCAGAACAGCCATCCGCAAGAATGCGCTCTTCGCAGGCTCTGACGGCGGCGCCGAACACTGGGCCGTCATCGCCTCGCTGATCGAAACCTGCTTATGCCGCGCGCGGCATAAGCATGTTTGGACTAACCCGCTCCGCGATTGCGGAGCGGCAAGGAGGGTGTGTGCCGCCGGCGTGGTGTTGATCGCGTCGTCTGTCGCGCTGGTCATGTGTCCACAACAAGCTCCGACTGCGTCAGCATGGAGTGGCTGCTTGCAGCCCATTCCATCGGACAAGGAGGAGTTTGTCATGACCCACTTCGCCAGCGCATGAGCGAGGACATGCAGGTGCGCAACTTCGCGCTCAACACCCAGCTGTCGTATCTACAACAGGTGTCGCTGTTCGCGCGTCACTTCGGCAAGTCGCCGGACTTGCTCGGGCGCGAGGATATTCGGACCTATCAGGTCTATCTGACCAACGAGAAGAAGCTGTCGCCCGGCTCAATCCACGTCGCCATTGCGGCGCTGCGCTTTCTCTACACTGTGACGCTCGAGAGGGATTGGGCGCCTGAAGAGGTCCTGCCGCTTCCCAAGAAGCCGCAGAAGCTGCCGATCATCCTCAGTGCCGAGGAAGTTCAGCGGTTCCTCGGCTGCGTCCTCGACGTCAAACACCACGCCATCCTGACCACTTGCTATGCCGCCGGCTTGCGCATCTCGGAAGCGGTGCAGCTGAAGCCCACGGGCATCGACAGCCAGAGAATGGTCATCCGCGTGGAGCAGGGCAAAGGCCAGAAGGACCGCTATGTGATGCTGTCGCCCAAGCTGCTGGAGATCCTGCGCAGCTACTGGAAGGTGCGGCGGCCAAAGGAGTGGCTCTTCCCCGGCGATCGTTCCGGCCAGCCGATCACCAGGGATGCGGTGGGACACGCCTGCGCGAAAGCGCGCGACCGCTCCGGATTGTCCAAGCCGGTCACGCCCCATTCGCTTCGCCACGCCTTCGCCGTCCATCTGCTGGAGGCCGGCGCCGACGTGCGCACCATTCAACTGCTGCTCGGTCACCGCAGCCTCGCGACCACCGCCCATTACCTGCGGATTGCCACCAACAAGGTGTGCGCCACGTCGAGCCCCTTCGAGCTCCTGCCGCGTCCGGCGCCCACCGTGCCGCCGCCTGCCAAGCCGCAGTACTTCTGAGCGGTCGCGGCAATGGCCCGCTCGGGGCCGGAAGTGGCGGATATCTTCCGCTGCTACGGCGAAGCCTATCGCGCACAGCATGACGCGTCGCTGTCGACCGCCCAGCGCCGCGTCATGACGGCGATCGAATTGTGCCGGACCGCCGCACTCGGTGGGCACGTCGAAGCATGTGATCAATGCGGCCACCGGCGCATCGCGTTCAACAGCTGCCGCGACAGGCATTGCCCACGCTGCCAATCGCTGGCCCGTGCACAATGGCTGGAGGATCGTCGCGCCGATCTCCTCGACACACAGTACTTTCACGTCGTCTTCACGTTGCCTGGCGACATTGCCACCAAGGCCTATCAGAACAAGGCGCTCGTCTACGGCCTGCTCTTCCGCGCCGCCGCCGAGACCCTGCGCACCATCGCCGCCGATCCCAAGCACCTGGGCGCCGAGATCGGCTTCTTCGCCGTGCTACACAGCTGGGGCCAGAACCTGCTTCATCATCCGCATCTGCACTGCGTCGTCGCCGGCGGCGGCCTGTCTGCCGACGGTCGTCGGTGGATCGCCTGCAAGCCCGGCTTCTTCTTGCCGGTCCGGGTGCTCTCACGCCTGTTCCGACGATTGTTTCTGGAGCACCTGGAGAAAGCCTTCGACGCCGGCCAGTTGAAGTTCTTCTCTGGCCTGCAGCACCTGAGCGAGCGCGACGCCTTCCGGCGCTATTTGGCGCCGCTACGAAAGGCTGAGTGGGTCGTCTTTGCCAAACCGCCCTTCGCCGGACCTGCCCAGGTGCTCGACTATGTCGGGCGCTATACGCACCGCGTCGCCATCTCCAACAACCGCCTCATCGACATCGAGGACAACGCCGTTCGTTTCCGCTGGAAGGACTACCGGCACGGCAATCGGCAGAAGGTCATGACCGTCGCGGCCGACGAGTTCATTCGCCGCTTCCTGCTACACGTCCTGCCCGAGGGCTTCCATCGCATCCGCCATTACGGCTTCCTCGGCAATCGCTATCGCGCGCAAAAGCTCGCCTGCTGTCGTGACCTGCTCGGCATGCCAGTTCCAGAGCCGTCGGACAGCCGATCCGCAAAGGACTATCGCGACCGCTACGAGGACCTCACCGGTCATTCCCTCAGGCAATGCCCCGCCTGTCGTCAAGGCCAGATGATCATCATCGAAACATTCGACGGCGTCACCGGACGCCCGCCATACCAGGACACGTCATGAAGCAGGGGCGTCGCCTTCCTTGTCATCAGCATCGCGCCGACCCGCTCGGAAGCCAAACTGAGCCGGTCCCGCAAAAGTGTGCGCCGTCGTCACCGGCAACCTCTCTCAGTCAGGGCGCGGCGCCGATCCTCACATGCCGGAACCGATATCCGCGCCGCTTTCGGTGCACGCCACGCCTTCAATCACCGCGTCCGCGACGCATCCGCATCGCCACGCGATGCCTGTTCATAGGTGCGGCCCCAATTGAAAACCCATAGCGGCCACCCGTGCCGGCGGCTTAGTCCAACACGTTTTTAGCTCACCGCCGCGATCCACCCCAGCGCACTCTCGCCACCCACCTTGCAGCGCGACGCCAAGCTAAAAACGCTCTGCAATATGCTCAGCTGACCATATTCCGCTGAACCCGGCGAGGTGGCGCGCCACGCAATCTGCGCCTCTGCTGTCCTCAAAACGATAGGCAACCATTGGCGGACTGGTTCCGCCATAGGGTCGATCATCCCGTGCGTAGGCCCATAGCCAGGCTTTCGTGGTTTTCCCGGAACCGGGGGCAAGGGTGGGCAAGGTCGTCTCGTCGGCGAAGACCCTTTCGCCCTCCTTCACACGCTCGAGGATGTAATCGGCGAGCATCTGCAACTCGAAGCCCAGATGCCCCATCCACTGCGCCATCAGCGACCGGCTGATCTCGACACCGTCGCGCAGATAGATCGTCTCCTGCCGGTAAAGCGGAAGGCCGTCGGCGTATTTCGACACGGCGATGTAGGCGAGCAGCCGCTCCGTCGGCAGGCCGCTTTCAACGATGTGCGCCGACGCCAGAGCCTGGACCACGCCGTCACGGCCCCGGAAAGCGTATTTGGGACGGCGCGTGACGATGACCCGGAACTTCGGCGGCACGACGTCCAGCCGCTCGGATCGGTCCTCGCCGATCAGAACCTTTTCCAGCCCCTCGCAGTCGCCAGGGATTTCCGGCTCGATAACTTGCTCGATGCGTTCGAGGTGGGCAGCAAAACCCTTGCGCGGACGCGGGGCGCGCTTCGGCTTGTTCCCGACCGCGCGGTCGAGTTCGCTCCGGATTTCCGAAAGGCCGGTCTCGACCTCTTCGAAGGCAAAGGAGGCCTGCTCGTCGTCGATGGCCAGGCGTAGCCGCTCGGAACGCGTGCCATGTTGCGTGCGCTGTAAAACTTTCAGGATCGACGTGAGATTGGCGATCCGCTCGTTGGCGCTCCTCTCGACGGCCTTCAGCCGGGCGACCTCCGCCTCGGATGCTACGATCCGAGCTTCGGCGACTGCGATCCGGGCCTGGCTCGCAGCCTGCTCGCGAGCCATGGAAAGGATCATCGCCTTCAGCGCATCAACGTCGTCGGGAAGGGCAAGACCCGGTAGAACCATGGCAAGCAACAGAGCACAAAAACAGCCGCTTTCCCAACCGTTCCAGCCGCATGATTCATCTTGCCGCAGGCCGGTTTCAGCCCGTCGATAACGGCCGCCTGACCCTGGCCGGACGGATCTTTTTCCAGTCCAGTCCGGCCAGAAGCGCCATCAACTGGGCGTGGTCGAGACGCATGCGCGCGGCCGATATCGCAGACCAGCAGAAGCTGTGATCTTCCAGAGTCTTCGAATAAAGACAAACCCCGCTGCCGTCCCACCACACGATGCGAACCCGGTCCGCACGCTTCGAACGGAATACGTGAAGCGCCCCCGAGAACGGGTCCAGGCCGCCATCCCTGACCAGCGCCATCAAAGATGCCGCGCCCTTGCGGAAGTCGACCGGCTGGCACGACACGTAAACCACCACACCGGAAGCGATCATGCCTTGCGAACCGCGCGGATGATCCTCGCCAGGCGATCGGGATCAACATCGCCGCCGGCGCGCACGACGGCATCGCCAATGACGATTTCCACCGTGTCGCTGCCCACCGCTTCAAAGCGCGTGAACTTCGCCGGCTTGCTCGCTGCCTCCGTCAGTGGCGCAACCATGCCCGACGAAAGCGCCTTGCGGCGCCACGCATGGAGCTGCAAGGGGTCCAGCCCCTCGGAACGCGCAACCGCCGACACATTGCCCCCTGGCGAGAACGCTTCGGCGACAAGCCGTGCCTTTTCTTCGTCCGACCGATGGCGCGGCTTGCGTCGGGACGGCACAGGCTCCGCCGTCAAAATCTCGAATGTTCGATGATGGCTCATACTGTCGCTCATAGATCCCATGGGCTGGATGACGGCCGCCGTTTTTTGCAGAATGAGTGGTCGTCCTACCAACCACCTAATCTGAGGAGACTGCGATGCTTAAGACCGATATCCCGACGACGGCCGTCCAAACCAATCTTGCTGCAATATTTCTATCCTTGGAACTGTCGCGTTCGACATGGCTCATCACGTCGCTGTCACCGGGGAATGGCGAGAAGATGTCGAAGCACTCGGTGGAAGCTGGCAATATTGTCGGTCTAATTGAGTTGTTCTCGAAGCTGCGAGAAAGAAGCCGAGCCAGAACGGGGCAGACGTATCCGATCATTACGATCCAGGAAGCTGGTCTCGATGGTTTTTGGGTCCACCGATCGCTCGAGAAAGAAGGCATCGAAAGTCACATCGTTGATGCGGCTTCAATCGCTACGCCTCGCCGCCGGCTGCGCGTGAAGACTGATCGTGTCGATGGCGAGGCGCTGTTGCGTGTTCTGCTGGCCTTCAAGAGGAAGGAACCGCGCGTATGTGCGATGGTGCGGGCCATTTCCCATGAAGAGGAAGACCGGCGGCGGATCGGCCGGGAGCGAAAAGCGCTGATGGTGGAACGTGTCGGTCACGTCAATCGGATAAAGGGGCTTCTTTTCTCGCAGGGTATCAGCGATTACGAGCCCCTTCAGAAAGATCGACGCCAGCGCCTCAGAAACTGCAAACAGGTGACGGTCATATGTTGGCACAACATATGAAAGCCCAGATTGCCCGTGAGCTGGACCGGCTGGAACTGGTTATGGAGCAAATCAAGGTGGTCGAGGACGAGCGTGACGCACTTCTCGCGGACCAAAGGGCAGACAAGACCAAACCATCGCCGGTCACGATGTTACTTGGGATCAAAGGCGTCGGTGCGGAGTTTGCGAACATCCTATGGTCGGAAGGTCTGTTCCGGCCCTTCGACAACCGCCGCCAGGTCGCGGCCTATGCAGGATTGGCACCGATGCCTTGGCAAAGCGGCTCGATTAACCGCGAACAGGGCGTGTGGAAAGCAGGCAGTCCGAGACTGCGCACGACTTTGATCCAGCTAGATCTAGCCTGGCTGTGGTTGCGGCATCAGCCGGATTCGGCATTGGCGCAATGGTTCAGGGGGCGTGTTGAACATAATGGTGGTCGCATGAAGAAGACGACCATCGTCGCGCTGGCGCGCAAGCTGTTGGTCGCGCTTTGGAAGTATGTCACCTCTGGGGTCATCATCGACGGCGCCATCATAAAGGCCCCATAACGCTTTCACTCTCCCCCTTAAGAGACCACCAAGGTCTCATGAGCCCTGGTGGTTCCAGGCCGACGACCGAGAGAATCTTGAGATGCCGTCTCATAGAATGGTTTTGTCGACCTAAGCCCTGCCCGCCGGAAGCGGGATGTTGGTGCAGCCGAAATAAACGGCGACCGTATGTGAGGTGGATGAGGCTCGGCAAAACGAGCCGTGTCACACAGTCGGGCTTGGAACCTGGAACCGATAATTTGAGATGACGATATGTTTTAACCAACTTGACACAGATGTTCCCATGTGAGGATTCTCCGCATGATTCATGCTGAAAATGAGCGATCAACCGCCTGCACGCTACGTGGGGATGCCTACGCGCTTACATTCTAGCAGGATGGATAGTCGTTAAAAGCGGGCGCCCGACGATGCGCCAAACGCACCTGGGCGGCGAGAAGGCGTTTCTCGATTTCACCGGCGACACCATCGACATCTTCGACCCGTTCACCGGCGAAGTGCACGCAATGAAGCTGTTCGTCGCGGCGATGGGCGTCTCGAACTCTCGAACTACACCGCTACGCCAAGGCGTGGCCGAGCGAGAGCCTGCCCGACTGGATCGGTGTTCACACGAACCTTTTCACCTTTCTGGATGGCATGCCGAAGTTCGTGATTCCCGATAATTTCAAGGCAGCCATCACCAACCCCGATCGCTATGATCCCGGTCTCAGCCGGACCTATGCCGAGATAGCGAGCCACTACGGCACCGCAATCTCGCAGCCAGGCCGCGACGGTCGAGGTCGCTGTGCAAATTGCCCAGCGCTAGGTCCTGGCGCGCCTGCGCAATCAACGCTTCTTTTCCGTGGCACGAACCGTGCCACTTGCGATCAGAGCATCAATGCGATCTTGATCTATGCCAGCCTCTCGCAGAACCTCGACCGAATGCTCGCCCAGATCGGGCGCAGGGCGATCGAAGACGAGCGGCGAGCCCGAAAGCTTCAGCGGCTCAAGTATGACGCGATAGCGGCCGCCGTAGCCGTGCTCAACCTCACGGACTAGTTCGCCGGCCACATCGGGATCGGCCAGCGCCTGGTCGATGCTGCGTACCGGGGCCAGCAGGATACCTGTAGGTGCAAGACGCGTGAGCGCATCATTGCTGGTCAGTTGACGCAGCCGGTCTGACAGGATGCCGGCGATCTCGTCCCGGTTTGTCCAAGCGCCGCTTCCTTCTAGCAGCGGTATGACCGGGTCGCTGAGGCCCAACGCGGCTGCAATATCGGGAAGGGATGCGGGGCGAGCCACAAGAGCAATCGCGCCGTCTAAGGTCGAATAGATGCCGTAAGACGCTGGTTGGTGACTGTGGCTGATTCCATTCCGGCCCCGACAGGCCTGTTCTCGCGCGTTCAGTGCATAGCTGGATTCCGAGGTCAGCAAGTGAAGCGCGCACGACATCATATCCACGCGCACCCATTGACCAAGCCCTGTCTGGTCGCGCTGGCGCGCCGCCGCCTGAATGCCGATGACAGCCTGTGATGCCGTATAGGTGTCAACTATGTAGCCACCGGCGGGAGTAGGCGGACCATCGGCTGCCCCACCAAGGCTGGCGATGCCCGACAGGGCTTGAATGATCAAATCCTGCCCCGGCTTATTTCGCCCTGGGCCAGCCGGATCATAAGCCGCAATCGAGCAATAGATCAGTCCAGGATGCTTGGCAAGAAGGGCGGAATTGCCCAACCCCATCCGGTCCAAGACCCCGGGCCGGAAATTCTCCAAAATGATATCCTTCTGGGAGATTATCTCGCGGATGACCGCCTGCGCCTCGGGCCTCTTCAAATCAATGGACAGTGAACGCTGGTTGCGATTCATGCCCAGGAAATAGGGGCTCGGTGCGTCTGCAGCCGCCGTTGGCTCTTTGATACCGCTACGCTGATAATCGCCCGCCGGAGCCTCGATCTTGATGACCTCCGCTCCAAGCGAGCCAAGATACTGCGCCGCGATTGGCCCCGCCGCATAGTGCGTGAACGCCAAGACGCGAATACCGCTCAGTGGATGCACGTCGCCATCCTCCTTTAGGCGACCTTTCACTCCTGTAAGGGTATTCAGCATTTGATCGCTCCCTTCGCCAGTTTCCAAGCGGATTAGAGTTGCGGTTGCTCAATGAGCCAAGGTGTTCTTGATCAGAAATGACCGCTCACGCTCGTCTGGAGCGAGCGGCTAACCCCGCGCATGCGTCTATTCGAGCTCGCCGTTTTGCCATTAGTGTAAGCAACACATTCTTCCAGGCACCATTGTCACCGTATGCCCGGCCGATCGGCGTTTATCTGCCTGGCTAACTGGCATTTCTCTGCTAGTTTGGACGATCTGATGGGTAACGATGATGCCGCGGGCAGCCATCATATCCTCCACTATGCTCAGGGAAGCGGAAATAGAGCCAGACCGCATGGGCAATCGCCTAGGCAGGAAAGCGACGGTCATACAGTGAATCACTGCGAGCTTGCTCATGCCGGCGGTCGCATGTCCTCATTTGACATCCCGTAATTACCGCGGTGGAATCGCTTACTAATAACGGCAGCGGCATTCAAATACGGTTCTTGCTGTGACTGATCAATTCCGGTGGTCATTTGCTTTCTCCAGGGAGCGCGGTCGCGCTTGATTTGTAACAGGACAAAATTTCTTCAGTGTGCTCACCCAGCTGAGGCGAAGGAAGCCGAATTCCGGTTTTGTAGCAGTCGAATCGCAGCGGTTGATTCACGTGCCATTCACCGCCGTCTTCGAGGCTAAGCCGGACAAAGAGGTCTCGTGTGTGCAGCTGCGGATCTCTTGCGACGTCATTTAGTTCATGCACATGCCCCCAAGGAACTTCGATACCATCGAAAATATCTGCCCACGTAGCTTGCGTTTGCTTCGCAATCGCGGCGGCAAGTTGCGCGCGATAGTCATCAGCGTGTTGCACGCGGTCCTGATGGCTTACGGAAGCCAGATGTTCCAGACCAGTACTTCGGCACAAAGCCTGCCAGTAGTGATCTTCGTTAGGGATACTCAACGTAATCATCTTGTTGTCTGCGCAAGCGAAGGTCCCATATGCCGGTTCCTCCTCGTACACCTCTGCCATTGGTCTTCCGTTTAACGTCGCATAGTGATAGGCGGTCATCCATGACACAAGGCTATCGGTCATAGACAGATCGATGTAGCAGCCATGCCCGGTTCGCTCCCGCGCCAGCAGAGCCGAAACCACACCAAATGCCGCCAGGGTACCGGAGGCGAGATCGGCGATGGGTAATTGAAACGGTTTCTCCAGACGTCCGGTTCGACATTGCTTAAATAGAACCCCGGCTAAGCCCTGGCAGGAGAGGTCGTGAACCGGGCGCCTGCGGTAAGGGCCATTTTGACCGAAACCTGTCAATGACAGATAGATTAGACGGCGATTTCTTGGATTAAGGTCTGCGTAACTCAATCCGAAATTTTTCATTACGTCAGGCCTGTAGCCTTCGATAAGAACGTCCGCAGTTTTGCTCAACTCGAATAGCGATTCTCGACCGTGTGCGGACTTTAAATCAAGGACAACACTTCGCTTGTTGCGACTCAGGGAGGAAAAGAGGCTTCTGAGCTTGCGGGCTGGGTCACCGCCATTAGGTCTCTCAACAAGAGTAACATCCGCGCCCAGGTCTGCCAGCAGAAGGGTTGCATACGGACCAGGATATTGTTCCGCGAGACTGAGCACTTGCACTCCTTCTAGTGGTGATCCAATCACGAGAACCTCCAGACAATCCTGCCTACGTTGAACACAGCATTTAGAACGCGTCACTGGTGACGGGCGGATCTTAGCGTATTCAATGTGACGGCGGTGATAAGAGTTCGTGAAAGATCGCAACATGCGGGTTAAGCAACCGGCAGAGGCGCGGAGCCTTCAATTTGCGTAGCGCTGGAGCCGGTTGCGGCGAGAGTGCCATCGCTGCTAACCGGGGAAACCTGTCAACACGGGAGCCTACCTCTGTCGCGCCATGTCGGCCAAGACTACATCTATGGCGTCTGCTGCTTCAGCAATGTCGGAATCGGTGTGAGCTGTGCTCAGGAAGAAGGATGCCCGACTTGTGCTGCGGACGCCGGCATCCACCAGCCTGGCGACGAACTCATCGCCAGCGTCACGGTCGGCAAACCTCAGGTCCCGATAACTCCGAACCCGCAGTTCCGACGGGACGAAGAAGAGACCGAAGTGCGCGCCATAGCCTTGGATTTGCGCAGTAATTCCATGCCGCCTTAGGGACTCCGCGATTCGCTCAGCCAGCTTGTTGCCCCTATCTTCGAGGTCTTTGAGACCCTTCCCGCCGCGCGAACAGGTCTGATATAATGTCGCCAAGCCGACGCAGAGGCCAGTCACATTGCCGCTGTAGGTCCCCCCGTGCAGGACGCCATGGGCTAACGTGTCCATCACTTCAGCGCGGCCTGCGACGCAACCCAAAGGAAAGCCGGCCGCGAGCGCCTTCCCGAAGATGGCGAGGTCGGGGGTGACCCCAAACTTCGCCTGCGCGCCACCCGGCGCAAGTCGGAATCCAGTGATCACTTCGTCGAAAATCAGGAGGGCGCCACAGCCCGTGCATAGCTCCCGGACCTTCTCAAGGAAACCAGGAAGTGGCGTAATGACCCCATTGTTGCACATTACCGGCTCCATTATCACGCCGGCGATATCCCCCCCGTGGGAGGTGAGACATGCTTCAACTGCATCAAGGTCATTCCATGGGAGGACAATTAGGTCTTCATAGGTGGAGGGAGGCATCCCCAATGACTCAGGGTGAGGTTGGACTGAGTTTCCACTCTCCTGTTGTTCGAACGGCGGCTTGATGCTCACAGCCAGGCCGTCGGCCCAACCGTGATAGTGACCATCGAACTTGATGATCTTTGAGCGTCTCGTAAAGGCTCGTGCGAGCCGCACTGCCAGAAGGTCAGCCTCGGTGCCGGTGTTGGTGAACCGGACCAATTCGGCGCAAGGTACCAGTTGCACGATCTTCTCCGCCAGCTGCGCCTCAAGGCGGCTCTGTCCCCCGAATACCTGGCCGATCTCAAACGAGTCGATGATTGCGGTTTCGATGGCTTCTGGCCTGTGGCCGAGGATCATCGGGCCCATGCCCATTACGAAGTCGAGATACCTGTTGCCGTCGGCGTCGACCAATTCGCTCCCGCGCCCGCGTTCGAAAAACAGAGGAGGTCGTTTCCCGGTGAGCCGAGCGTTACTGCTTACCCCCGCCGCCAAGTACCGGCGCCCTTCCGACATCAATCTTTTGGACTCGTCGTAGCGCCCCAAAAAGGTGTCTGCGTCCATAATAGATATCCCTTTGACCTTACTCATCGTGGCGGACCATCCTGCTCACCTCAGGCTCATTTGTTTATGTTCCGTGATGGACTTGCGGGGCGCAGACTTTCATTCCGCCCAGGCCGTCCAAGTTCACACTAGATTTTCTGCGAGCCTTGTGGGACGGACGCGTCAATTATTGGAATGATATTCCAAATAGTATGAAGTGTGAAAAGCAGCAAGCGAATTCTCAAGCTCATTGCTCAAAAAATTGTCGCAGCGCTGACGGGGCATGCGCTTCGCGGCTATCTTTGCGAATTGACCGACGAACGAATGATCGACGATCCCTGCTCAGCAATTGCCATTGTTATCGCATGCGTATTGACAGACGACGCTTTTGGCATGATCGACGCATCGACAACTCGCAGTGCCCTCACTCCGTGAACCTGGAGTTTGGGATCGACAACAGCTCTGTCATCGACCCCCATTCGACAGGTGCTTGAGAAGTGAAGAGCGGACGCGCCACATTCTCGTGCATAAGCTAGAAGCTCCGCGTCACCTGTTATGGGATGGCCGGGTAAGGTCTCGCAAACGCTAAATCGAGCGAGCGCGGGCCTTTTGAACAGTTCGCGTGCTAATCTTATGCCTGATAGGAGAGCTTCACTGTCCGAATGTACAGAGAGATAACCGAGCGATATTGCAGGAGGGATATTCGGATCAGCGGAAACGATGCTCACGTGTCCACTGCTTTCAGGAGATGATTGCCATAAGCCTACTGTCATGCCCGGCGACCGCTCGAGTTTGCCTAAGCCAGCGTAACTGCCTGGAGTGAAGCTCAACTGGAGGTCAGCAGCGGCCACATCGTCCCGGCTTCTAGCGAAGAGAGCCGCATTGCTCGCCCCCAAGGACATGAGACCTCGTCCAAGCAAGGTGTATACCAACGACTCGCGCAAGAGTCGCCACCCCCGTGCTCGCTCATTGAGCGTTACGCAGCCTTGAACTCGGTGCGCGACTCTAACAAGGAAGTGATCCTTCAAGTTTTCGCCAACACCAGCCGCATGATGCACCAACGGAATGCCGTGCCTCGACAGAAGGTTGGCGGGTCCAACGCCGGACAACTGCAATATTTGCGGTGACTTGAGTGCCCCTGCAGCAAGGATAACCTCCCGCCTTGCCTTTACCTGGAATAGCTGCCCAGCTCGTAGGACTTCAACCCCTATCGCGCGACGATCTTCAAAGAGTACGCGCGTGCACAGCGCATTTGTCATCAGCTGAAAGTTTGAACGTGTTCTCGCCCGCCTCAGAAATGTCCGGGCAGTGCTTGCTCTAAAGCGACCTTGACGATTCTGTTGAAACCATCCGACACCGACATTTCGGGGGCTGTTGATGTCCACGAGTACGGGAAAGCCGAGAGACTTAGCACTCGCGATGAAGGCCGAAGATAGGGGATGTTGGACTGCCAAAGCCACCACCGGCAGAGGACCGTCACTTCCCCGGTCTGCAGAGTCTCGAACATGGTATCGCTCTATTGATCGGAAGTGGGGCAATAGCTCATCGTAGCTCCAACCCGTGCATCCAAGCCGAGCCCAGCGATTATACTCCTCCGGATTCCCGCGAACAAACAGCGTTCCGTTTGTCGAACTGCTCCCGCCCAAGACCTTTCCCTGAGGCAGATCAAGGCTCCGACCATTGAGTTCCGGAGACGGCTCACTGCGGAATCCCCAATTGATCCTTTTGTCATTTTGAAGCTTGAGAAACCCGGCTGGCACATGAATCAATGGGTTCGTGTCAACTGGGCCAGCTTCAAGCAGCAGGACTCTGAAGCGACCATCTTCCGATAAACGGTCAGCAACGACGCTGCCGGCTGACCCTGCCCCAACAATGCAGAAGTCACACTCAACGTGATCGGTTGTATGCATGTCCCGTTTTGATCGCAATCGCACGCCCCTTTGATCTGCAGGTAGCTGTCCTAGCTCGGACCGACGCCGACCTAAATGGTGGCTTCCCATCTAAGAGCCTCAAAATCGCTCGCACGCCCCAAGATGTTGGTCAGCGATGATTCAGGATCTGCGATCTGCTAGCCAACCATGGTTCTATTCCGGTTGCGACGTGTCTATGCTAACCCAGCCCGACACTGTCTTGAGCTCATGAAACTGATATACTCTCGCCCCCCTCGGGGAGGGATCCTCGAGCGATCGGCTCGATGGCGTATCCATTTGCGTCTGCCAAATCAACGAGAGTGGTGGCATGGTCTCCTCCGCCAAATTGCAGGATTACTCGTCCGTCTTCAGCGAGATACGAGCGCGCCTGTTTCAGAAAGCTCCCGAGGATTTTATATCCCGGATCGAAGAGTCCCCGTTCTCACTGGCAAACTCGTAGTCTTCCGGAACGTGCGTGCAGGGAAAAGTCCAGAAAATCGCGTCGAACCTTTGAGAGGCCTCCACAGCAGAGAACATGTCGCTTTGCAGAACTAAGATGTTATCGATGTTATTCCGTTGAGCGTTCTCGAGGGTATTTGCAACCGCGCGGGGATCTATGTCGACTGCAACGACGACGTCCGCTCCGTTCTTCGCAAGGTAGGTTGAGGGCAGACCCATGCCGCAGCCGATTTCAAGGACGCGCTCTCCCTTGACAGATGGAAAAGTTCTGTACACACCACCGCCATGCGAAGAAATGAGATGGCGGGAATACGCCCTCATGAATGACGATAGCGAACCCAAGTGCTTGCATGTGGTATCGGAAGGCCCGGTTTTGACTTTCAGCAAGACGCTGTTTCAGCTGATCGATGTCTCCGATAATGCTCATGTCCACCTCCCTTTGATTGCTGTGCGACAGATAACAGGCTCAGATAGGCGAGTTTTGCCGTCTGCTGACGGCCAAAGCTTATGCGTGTGGATATCTTACAGGGACATGCGGCAGAATTTTTTGAATTTTCGGTAATGTTTTTGCGTGCAAATGTAACACCAAAAACTGGTGACTTTCACATGTGAAGGGCATTGTATGAGTCAGCGGCTTTTTGCTGGAGGTGTGGGTCCCGGACGAGCGCACCGACCGGCCGCGCCGACGTCGCAAAAATGTTCGGAGAGGATCGCGAACTCTCGGTGGCGATCGTCTATAACGATGACGTCCTGTCCTACGGCAGTATCATCAGCGTTTACGACGGCACGGACGAAGCGATCACCGCTCTTACCGACGATGGAGTTGACGGGCTGAGGCAAATGCTCGTCGCCCGCCGCTCGACCAATGACTGGAACGATTTCCTTGAAGACGTCGTCTCAGACCCAGACATCATCGCACGCATCAAAGCGAAATCTCCGCGGCAACAATCGGACGCTTACATAATATCAAACCGTCGCAAAACTTTAGGTAAACCGTAATTTGCAATTGGGGCAGTCCTACCAGACAATCGGCCCCATGGCTCTAACGCTTAAATTTGCGGCTCGAAAACCAGCAATAGTCAAATGAAGCAGCATCGCATTACAATCGGACGGCTGGACGTTAGCAACGATCTTCCCTTGATACTCATCGCCGGCCCGTGCGCGATCGAAAGCCGCAACCATGCGCTTGAGACCAGTCAAGCTTTGTCAGAGATCACAGGGCGTCTGGGCTTAGGTTTCATCTATAAGAGTTCGTTCGACAAGGCAAACCGGACGAGCCTCTCTGGCGGGCGCGGTATCGGGATGCGAGAGGGTCTCGCCATATTGGCGGATGTTCGAGAGACCGTTGGCTGTCCGGTGCTCACCGATGTCCATGCGCCTGAGCAGTGCCGAGAGGCGGCGGAGGCCGTGGACGTCCTGCAAATCCCCGCCTTTCTCTGCCGTCAGACCGATTTACTGGTGGCAGCAGCCCGAACCCAGCGCCCGGTGAATGTCAAGAAGGGGCAGTTCCTCGCCCCTTGGGATATGGTGCACGTTGCCGACAAGCTGGTGCAATCAGGCAACCGGGATGTGTTACTGTGCGAGCGGGGGGCGAGCTTCGGCTATAATACGCTTGTATCTGATATGCGGGCACTCCCAATCCTTGCTGAGACCGGGTTTCCGGTGGTGTTCGATGCAACCCACTCGGTGCAGCAGCCAGGCGGCAGAGGTACGAGTTCAGGTGGACAACGCGAGTTCGTCGAGATCCTGGCACGGGCGGCTGTCGCCGTCGGCGTTGCGGGCATCTTTATCGAGACCCATCAGGATCCCGATAAGGCGCCGAGCGATGGCCCCAACATGGTGCCTCTGCAGATGATGCACCGACTTCTCGAAACGTTGCTTGCATTCGACCACTTGGCGAAGAAGGTATCCGCCACTTGTGAGAAGCCAGCTCAGCCGCTCGTGAGCTAGGTTGGGACGATCAATCGAGGGCGAAGACTCTGATCCGGTAAGGGACTGGGAGCTTCAGATGGCCAGAGAGAGGTACGGCGCATCGGTCGTAACGGATCGCGATCCGACGGCGTCCTGGAGCTTTGACCTGATGAGGTGGACGGCCTCCGCTCCCGGCATCGCAATGTGCCAAAGTGTGGCTGTCGAAAGTCACATGAGGGAGAGCCGTCCATGGAGAAGGTTAGCA